>JBAVEE010000740.1:0-2116 GCA_049587575.1 Bradyrhizobium sp. | reverse complement strand
GGCTCGACCACGCCGGCCTTGAGGTTGAGGATCGCCTCCTCCAGCATCGACTGGTAAAGCTCGAAACCGACCTCCTTGATGTGGCCGGATTGCTCCTGGCCGAGCAGATTGCCGGCGCCGCGGATATCGAGATCGTGCGAAGCGAGCTGGAACCCGGCGCCGAGGTTTTCCAGCGACTGCAGCACCTTGAGCCGGCGCTCGGCCTGCGCCGTGATCTTCTGCTGCGCCGGCAGCGTGAACAGCGCGTAGGCGCGCAGCTTCGAGCGCCCCACCCGGCCGCGCAACTGATAGAGCTGCGCCAGCCCGAACATGTCGGCGCGATGCACGATCAGGGTATTGGCGGTGGGAATATCGAGCCCGGACTCGATGATCGTAGTCGAGAGCAGGATGTCGTATTTGCCGTCATAGAACGCCGACATGATGTCCTCAATGACCGTCGGCGCCATCTGGCCGTGCGCCACCGCGACCTTCATCTCCGGCACGTTCTTGTCGAGAAAGTCCTTTACCCCCGCGAGATCCTCGATCCGCGGCACCACGTAAAAGGCCTGTCCGCCGCGGTAGCGTTCCCGCAGCAGCGCTTCGCGGATCATCAGCGGATCGTGCGGCGCCACGAAGGTGCGGACCGCCAGCCGGTCGACCGGCGGCGAGGCGATGATGGAGAGCTCGCGCACCCCCGACAGCGCCAGCTGCAGCGTGCGCGGGATCGGCGTGGCGCTCAACGTCAGCACATGCACCTCCGCCCGCAATTGCTTCAGCCGCTCCTTGTGGCTGACGCCGAAATGCTGCTCTTCGTCGACGATCAGAAGACCGAGATCCCTGAACTTGATCGACTTGCCGAGCAGCGCGTGGGTGCCGACCACGATATCGACGGACCCGTCGGCGAGGCCCTTCTTGACCTGCGCAAGCTCCTTCGGCGCGACCAGGCGCGAGGCCTGCGCGACATTGACCGGAAAGCCGCGAAACCGCTCGGTGAAGTTCTTGGCGTGCTGGCGCGCGAGCAGCGTGGTCGGGACCACGACGGCGACCTGCTTGCCGTCGAGCGCGACCGCGAAGGCGGCGCGCAGCGCCACCTCGGTCTTGCCGAAACCGACGTCGCCGCAGATCAGCCGGTCCATCGGACGGCCGCTTTCGAGATCCTTCAGGGTGGCGTTGATCGCGCCGAGCTGGTCCTCGGTTTCCTCATAGGGAAAACGCGCGCAGAACTCGTCATAGACGTGGGGCTGCACCGGCATCTTCGGCGCTTCGTGCAGATGACGTTCGGCGGCGATCTTGATCAGTTCGCCGGCGATCTCGCGAATGCGGTTCTTGAGTTTCGCCTTCCGCGCCTGCCAGCCGCTGCCGCCCAGCCGGTCCAGCTCGACATTGGCGTGGTCCGAGCCGTAGCGCGACAGCAGCTCGATATTCTCCACCGGCAGGAACAATTTGGTCTCGGCGGCATAGCGCAGCTCGAGGCAATCATGCGGCGCGCCGGCCACTTCCAGCGTCTGCAAGCCCACAAACCGGCCGATGCCGTGCTCGACATGCACCACCAGATCGCCGGCGGCGAGACTGGTGATTTCGGAGATGAAGTTGTCGAGCTTGCGGCTCGCCTTGCGCGGCCGCACCAGCCGGTCGCCGAGGATGTCCTGCTCGCTGATCACCGCGACGTTGTCGGTCTCGAAGCCGGATTCCATGCCGACCACCGCCAGCATCGCCTCGTTGCGCGGCGTCGCCTGCACGGTGCGCCAGGAGTTGACGCTGGTCAGGTGGAGCAGCTTGTGGTCGCGCAGCATGCTGCCCATGCGGTCGCGCGAGCCTTCGCTCCACAGCGCGATCACGACCTTCTTGCGGCCCGCCTGCAACGCCGCGACATGGGCGACCACCGCTTCGAACACGTTGACGGTGCCGTCGGCGCGCTCCGGCGCGAAATTTCGCCCCGCCCGCGCGCCGGCGTCGACCACACCGGCTGTGCCCTCGGGCACCGCGAACGGCGTCAGGCGGGCCAGCGCCGAGGCTTCCAGCCGCCCGCTGCATTCGACTTCGGTGAGATAAAGCCGGTCGGGCGGCAAGGGCTTGTAGATCGCGCCGCCGCCGGGATGCTCCAGCGCCTCGCGCCGCGCCTCGTAATAATCGGAGA
>JBAVEE010000739.1:0-6700 GCA_049587575.1 Bradyrhizobium sp. | reverse complement strand
GATGGTCGCGATGCCGGTCTGGTTGGAGACATAGCCCGAGGTGAACAGCAGCGCGGCTTCCTTGCCATGCAGGTCGGCCAGCTCCTGCTCGAGTTGCACGAGCGGGTGGTGGGTTCCCGCGATGTTGCGGGTCCCGCCGGCGCCGGTGCCAACCCTGGTGGCGGTCTCGACCATGGCGCCAACCACTTTCGGGTGCTGACCCATGCCGAGATAGTCGTTGGAGCACCAGATCACGACGTTGCGCGGCCCCTTCGGGGAATGCCACGCGGCGTGCGGAAACCGGCCGGCGATACGCTCGAGGTCGGCGAAAACCCGGTAACGCCGCTCTTCATGCAGGCGATCGAGGGCGGCACTGAAGAACTTACTGTAATCCATGGCAAGGTCCTGAAACGGGAGCCTGGGGCCGGAGCGGCCTGAGCCTTTTTAGAGCGTTTCTACGATTAATGTCGAGCGGGAATCGGCGCGTTGATCCGGATCAAGCCCGGGGCCCCCGGGAAAAACCTGATCCCGATCAACACGCTGGCTGCTTTTTGTGGTGTCGGCCATCTTGCTGGGGGTCTGTGGCATGCCCTACGATCTTCGCCACAAGCCAGCACGGCGTGGCGGTGGCAGACCGCGCCGGCAACCAAGAGCCATGGAGGAAATTGTCATGACCACGCGCCGTGATTTTCTCAAAGCCGGCACCGCTGCCGTCGCCACCGGCATCGTGTTTTGCGGTTGCGGCCTCCCGCGCAGCGCGCGCGGTCAGCAGCCGGCGCGTCAGAAACTGCCCGTGATGGTCAACGGCAAGCGGGTCAAGACCATCGACGTGCACTCCCATTGCCATTTCCGCGAAGCGGGCGCGCTGCTCGGCGAGGAGGGCATCAAGCTCCAGATCGGGCCGGTCAGGGGCGCGGAAGAGACCTTTCTCGATGTCGGTCAGCGACTCGCCGCCATGGACTCGCAGGCCGTGGATATGGAGATCCTGTCGATCAATCCCTTCTGGTACAACCGCGAGCGCGATCTTGCCGCGCAGATCGTCGGAATGCAGAACGAGAAGCTCGCCGAACTCTGCGCGTCGAGGCCGGATCGCTTCGCAGCCTTTGCCTCGCTTACCTTGCAGGCGCCGGATCTCGCCGTGCAGGAGCTCGAAACCGCGGTGAAGAAGCAGCGCCTGAAGGGCGCCGCGATCGGCGGTTCGGTGAACGGCGTGGCCTTCTCCGACCCGAAATTCCATCCGGTCTGGGCCAAGGCGGAAGAACTCGGCGTGCCCCTGTTCATCCATCCGCAGGGCATGCCCGAGCTCAAAAAGCGGCTGTCGGGCAATGGCTGGCTCGGCAACACCATCGGCAATCCGCTCGACACGACGATCGCGCTCTCGCATCTCATCTTCGAGGGCACGCTGGATCGCTTCCCCGGGCTGAAAGTGATCGCCGCGCATGGCGGCGGCTACCTGCCGTCCTATGCGGATCGCTCCGACCACGCCTGCATGGTCGGGCCCAAGGGCTGCAATCCCGACATCAAGCTGCAGAAGGCGCCGACCGAATATCTCAAACAGATCTATTTCGATTCCCTGGTGTTCTCACCCGAGGCGATCCGCCATCTGGCGGCGCAGGTCGGCGCCGGCCAGATCGTGCTGGGCAGCGACTATCCCTATCCCTGGCAGCTCAATCCGGTGGACCACATCTTCGCCTCGGCATCGCTCAGCGACGACGAGAAGGCCGACATCCTCGGCCGTACCGCGGCGAAGCTTTTCAATTTGGAGACGTAGCGCGGCCTTTTGAGCCCGCGCCCCCGGGAACTCACGTCGTCCTGAAGTGCAGCACGCCGTCGGTCTCCTCGGCCGTGAGGCGGCCTTCGACCAGCATGTAGTTGACATGCGCGATCAGCTCGCCCGCGGCAAACCCCATCTGATGGGCGTCAAGCAGGTGCTTGTGGAACACGACCGGCACCAGTTCCTTGGACGTCTTCGAGGTTTCACGGCAGGCGTCCGCAATCAGCCCGCAACGTTCCTCGTGGTGATCGGCCAGTTGCTTGATCCGCGTCTTCAATCCGTAGAACGGAACGCCGTGGCCGGGCAGCACGAGCAGGTCGTAAGGCAGGGTGGTGGTGAGGCTTGCCAGCGAGGCCAGATATTCGCCCAGCGAGTTCTGGTCGGGTTCGACCGCCCAGACGCTGACATTGGGTGAAATCCTGCTGAGCACCTGATCGGCGGACAGGAACAGCTTGTCGGCGGCGCAATAGAGCATCACCTGATCGAGCGCATGGCCGCCGCCGGTAATGACCTTGAAGCGCCTTGTGCCGATCGAAATCTCGTCGCCATGCGAGATGCGGCGATAGGACGGCGGCAGTACCGAAACCCGCGTCAGGTAATCCTGACCGCGGCCGAGCAGTTTGTCGGTCAGGTTCTCGTCCATGCCGTGACGGCGGAAGAACAGGCGCTGTGCCATTTTACGTTCTTCGGTGCCGCGGTTCTGATGGTAGACCGATTGCAGGTATTCGACCTGCGACATCTGCAGCGGACATTTGAAGCGTTCGACCACCCAACCCGCAAGGCCGACGTGATCGGGATGCGAATGGGTCACGATCAGCCGCGTGATCTTCACATGCGCCAGCGGACCCTCGAACAACGCGGTCCAGGCCGCAATCGACTCCTCGTTGCCGAACCCGGAATCCACCATCGCCCAGCCGTCGCCGTCGGCGAGCAGATAGATATTCACGTGATTGAGTCGAAACGGCAGCTTGAGCCGGATCCACAGGACGCCAGGCATCACCTCGACGACCTGATCCGGACCGGGATGATTTTCCCAGGGGTAACGCAGTGCCTCGACCGAGGACTGAGCAGCGTCTGCTTTTGAGTGCATCGTTTTGCTTCGCAAATGGCCCGTTATCGGCTCGGCCGCACTATCGGCGGGTCGCCGGCCGAACACAATCGCGATTTCCGCAGGGCACGGGGAGATTCTTCCACGAGCGGTAAAATGCTCTGAGCGGGTTTGGTGATTTTTGCGCGGGACAAAGTAAAAAGGCCGGCGCGAGGCCGGCCTTTTCAGACGCTTTTGATCAGACGTAGATCAGTACCTTGCGACGACCGGGCCACCCCAGTTGAAGCGATAGTTGATACCGGCCTTCACAACATGGTCGTCGGTGCGGAAGTTGCCGAACGGAGCGAGCGCGACCGGGGTCACGAACGAGCTGTTGCCGAAGTTGTAGTACTGATATTCGATCTTGCCCGACCAGTTCTGGGTAAACATGTATTCCAGACCGGCGCCAACCGTGTAGCCATCGCGATGGCCGCTGGACAGGGCGAATGCGGTCGGAACGCCTCCGAGCGTCAGCGAGTCGTTGTTGTCGGAGAAGCCGTAGCCGCCCTTCACGTAGAGCAGACCCGGACCCCAGGTGTAGCCGAGGCGGCCGGTCACCGAGCCAAGCCCGCGCTGGTCGTTGTTGTAGGCGTATCCACCGGGGAAGACGATGCCGTTGTTGTTGCTGCCAAGCCAGCTGTACTGAGCTTCGACACCGAGAACCCAATTGGGGGCGAACTGGTAGTCGTAGCCGCCCTGCAAGCCGCCGAGGAAGCGGCCGTCATTGTTGTTGCCGGTGGTCAGCCCACCGAAATTGTTGTCGCCGCTGAACGCGCCGCCAATGTGACCGCCGATGTAGAAGCCGGTCCAGTTGTAGATCGGAGCGGCGTAAACCGGAGCCTTGGTGTAGGTGCGGGCGGGAAGATCGGCTGCGAGTGCAGGCACGGTCGCGCCGAGGGCGACGAGAGCCACAGTACCAAGTAGGAACTTCTTCATTAGTTTGTTCTCCAGAGCATTATCGATTTTTCAGATCGGCCGCTTTTTTATGGCGTCGTCTATGGCGCGGACTTAGACAGCTTTTGAGTAAAAAGCTGTCACCCATCAGCCACACTCGCTGACAACCCAACCTGTTGGGGGACAACGATTTCCTGTGCTTAATGGAGCCTTAATCAGACCTGAAAGAAGCCTTAATTTCAGCCCCTCGAGTATGTCGCCGCTGCAACAGCGGGAACCGAAAATCGCGATTTTCGATGATCAACCAACGTTCCGAGCAAGCTTCGACGATATCGCACCCAACACGGATTCGTGAAAACTCGTGGTTAAGAAACTGTTCACGTCTGTCTGACAGCTTCGTGATCGATGCTTCGAAGCTTTCGAACCGACCGCAAGGGCAGCAGTTGATGGACATTTCTGGAATAGCTTCCTCCTCCGCGGTTCATGCCGTCTCCGGCGCAAGCTACGGCGCGCCGCCGCAGCAGAAGATGTCGAACCTGTTTGATTCGATTGACACCAGCGGCTCGGGCAGCATCACGCAGTCCCAATTCGAACAGGCGTTCCAGACAAAAAATCCCCCTGCCGTCTTCCAGAAGCAAGGCGCGGATGCGATCTTCGCCTCGCTCGATCCCACGGGCACCGGCAAGGTATCGAAGCAGGATTTCGTTTCGACGATGTCGAAATTGATGGCGTCGCTTCGCGCCGATGGCTCCGCATCGTCTGGATCGCAAGCGACCGATTCGTTGACGGCGAGCCTGCAGGCGCTGAATCAGATCAATCCCGCCAACGTTCCGTCCACGGCGCCGCCGGGCACATTGATCAATCAAATCGTGTGAGCGGCGGCTCGGTGCCGCAAGGATTTCCGTCTTCGTCGATCACGAGGTGACGGACGCCGAGGCCGTGGAGCCAGCCGGCTCCAGCGGATCCTTTCAACATCGCCGCCGTCGACAGACTGCCTGCGACCAGACAGCGATCCGAGATCACGGTAACGGACGAAAGTCCCTGGGCAGGCCATCCGGTTTTGGGATCGAGGATATGGCAATAGCGCCGGCCATCGACCTCGATGAAGCGTTCATAATCCCCACTGGTGGCGAGCGCGCCGCTCCATAGCGCAATTTCGGCAGCGAGCCTGTCAGCGTCGCGCGGATGGCGGATGCCGATTCTCCAGGGAAGGCCGTCGGGTTGCGGGCCAACGACGCGAATATCGCCACCCAGATCGATCAAGCCGTGACGCATGCCAAGGTCGGCGCAGACCTCTGCGGCCCGATCGGCCGCATATTCCTTGCCCAGGCCGCCAAAATCCAGCTCCATGCCGGGTCGGCGAAAGTGAAGCTGGCCGTTTGCGAGCACCAGATTGTCGAGGCCAATGAACGGCAATGCGGCGTCGATCGACCGCTGATCAGGCAAACGCGAGGCCGAAAAGTCCCAAACCGCGCGAAGCCGTCCCGAAGTAACGTCAAAGGCGCCGTCGCTCTTCGCAAAGCAGGCCTTGGCGTAGGCGATCAAACCTGCGGTCTCTGCGTCGACGCCGGTCGCGCCACCGGTCGCCGCGACCTTGTTGATCCGCGCAAGTTCGCTATCGCTGCGGTAGCGCGAATAGCGCGCCTCGATCCTTCTTATTTCCTGCTCGGCGGCAGCCGCCAGCCGTTCGACGCTTTTGGCCGATTCTCCATAGAGGTGAAGGGCACAATCGGATCCCATGGCGTAGAATTGGTGCAGCAGCGAAAGCATCGCGCAGCTCTATCAGAGTCGGCGGCGGAGGCGTGAATACGGCCCATCACGCCGCTTGCGCCTGACAAGCGGAGGCGCAACGCGCAAAAAAACCGATATCGCCAGGATAGTCAAACGCGTTTCTCGGCAACGACATCAAAGAGAAAACCCAAAAAATCGCGTTGTCAGACGGTCAAAATTCCAGGGCATCGAAACAGCAACTTAATTCTCTTTTAATGCAAAGGCTCTCTTTTGTGGTCAGGAGCCGATTCATGCGACATCTGACCGTATACGCACGCTTCATCACGATCATTGCAGTTCTTTCGGCGGTCTTTGTCGCCGTAATGGCCTACCAGATCTGGGTCGTTCGCAGCACGGTGATTGAGGAGCGGCAGGTAAAGGTGCTCGACATCGTCGAGACCGCCAAGAAGATCCTTGCATATTACGATGAAAAGGCCAGCGCCGGAAAAATCGGCCAGGCGGAAGCGCGGCAACTTGCTTTCGACGCGATCGGTGCCATGCGCTGGGGTCCGTACGCCGACTACATCGGCGTCTACGGCGGCGGCAAGGACAATGCGGGCGTCACCTATGTGCATTCAAACCCCAAATACATCAACGTCAATCGCTGGAACTTCAAGGACAGCCACGGGCGTCTGCTGATTCAGGATATCGTCGAAAAGGCGCGGGCCGGCGGCGGATACCTGGAATATAACGTTCCGAGGGTCGCCGGCGGCAAGGAACTGGCCAAGCTCTCCTACGTCAGCGAATACGGCTCCGGCGACAAGTCGCTGGTGATCCAGGCGGGCGTCTACACCGACGATATCGATGAAGTCATCTTTAGCCGCGCGGTATGGATCGCCGTAGGCGGATTGGCCGGCCTGCTCATCGCAGGTTTAACAGCGCTGTTTCTCGGCCGTGGCCTTGTCCGCCCGCTCGACACGATTTGCAGCGTGATGGACGGGCTGGCAGCGGGTAACCTCGAGATCGAGGTCCCGTATCGCGATCGCCGCAACGAGATTGGCCGCATTTCGCGCAGCCTGGGCGTTTTCAAGGATGCGCTGGCCGATACCGAGCGGCTTCGCCAAGAACAGTCGGGGGCGGAACAGCGGCAGCTCGCGCAGCGCAAGGCCGACATGGCGAGGCTTGCCGATGATTTCGAAAATGCAATAGGTGAGATCGTCAACACGGTTTCGTCCGCCTCGACCGGGCTGGAAGAG
>JBAVEE010000738.1:0-2635 GCA_049587575.1 Bradyrhizobium sp. | reverse complement strand
GGAATACGCCGCCCATGGCACGCTGGCCGGCGAACAGCTCCCGCCGGGGCTCCTGGAAAGCGCCAAGCTGGAGCCCGCGATCTTCAGCCCGGCGACCAAGGCCGAAACCGGCCATGATGAGAACATCACGATCGCGCGGATGCGCGAGATCCTCGGCAGCGAGGTGACCTACACGCTCGAGAGCATGACGCGGGCGGTCTATACGCTCGGCGAGAAACTCAGCCGCGACCAGGGCATCATCATCGCCGACACCAAGTTCGAATTCGGCCGCGATGCCGATGGGCGAATCATCCTGATCGACGAGGTGATGACCCCCGACAGTTCGCGGTTCTGGGCGGCGGATGTCTACAGACCCGGCCAGCCGCAGCCGAGTTTCGACAAGCAGCCGCTGCGCGATTATCTCGACGCCGAGCGCCGGGCCGGCCGCTGGAACGGCGAGGCTCCGCCGCCACCGCTGCCGGCAAGCGTGGTGGACGCCACCAGCAAGCGCTATCTCGAAGCCTATCGCCGTATCACCGGCGGCGACCTCAGCCTTTAGCGCGCGTGGTCAGCCAGTCCATCAGTCATTATCCGAAACTGCCACTGCGCGCAGCGCTCAAGGACGTTCTCGGCGGCAGCGCGGCCAGCGTTTTGACCGTGACGTTCGGATTGTCCTATTCGCTGCTCATTTTCGCCGGACCGCTCGCGCCCTATTTATCCTACGGCGTCGCCGCGACCTTCATTTCATCGGCGGTTCTCGCCGCGGTGATCGGGATCGGGAGTTCCTTGCCATTCGCCGTGGCGGGGCCGGAGAGCTCCACCGCGGCGATGACGGGCATCCTGGCGTCATCGACGGTGGAGCGAATCATTGCGGCCGACCCGTCGGCGCCGCTGCTCGCGCCCGTGCTGCTCACCCTCGCTCTTGCCTCCGTCGTGACCGGCCTCGTGCTCTGCGGCTTCGGCATGACACGGATGGGGCGCGCGATCCGCTATGTGCCCTATCCGGTGATCGGCGGATTTCTCGGCGCGACCGGCTGTCTGATCCTTCTCGGCGCGGTCCGCGTCATCACCGGCCAGCGCCTTCAATTCGCAACGCTCGACCGCTTCGACAACGCTCTGACGCTGTCCGAGTTGGCTGCCGCCTGCGCCATGGCGCTCGTCCTCTATCTGACCTGGCACCGCTCACGCACCTCGTTTGGGCTGCCGGCCATTCTGGTCGGCGGCGTGATTGCCGCGCACATCGTGTTCTGGCTGGCCGGAATCTCGCTGGCGCAGGCGCAGGCCGCGGGCTGGACTTTTCAGCCGCCGCCCGCCGTGAACTTCATGTTGCCGTGGAGCGCAGACGCCATTCGCAGCTATCCCTGGTATGCGCTGCCGGAGATCTCAGGCAATTTTATTGCCGTGGTTTTCGTTACCGCGTCATGCACCCTGTTCAACACCACGGGCATCGAAGTCGCAACGCAGCGTGAAGCCAATCTGGAGCGGGAACTGAACGTCACCGGCATCGCCAATGCGCTCTCGGGCGCATTCGGAGGCTATACCGGCTGCGTTTCCATCAGCCGTTCCATCCTCAACTTCAACAGCGGCGGCACCGGCCCGCTGTCCGGGCTCACCGTCGCCGCGATCTCCCTGCTGATGCTGGCCTTTGCTCCCACGCTTCTCGGCTATATGCCGAAGTTCGTGCTCGGCGGCCTCCTGATCTATCTGGGAGCCGACCAGCTGCACAAATGGATCATTCAGTCGCGGCGGCGGCTGTCCGTCGCCGAATATCTGTCGCTGCTGGCGATCATCGTCATCATCGTGCAATGGGGCTTCATTGCCGGCATCCTGATCGGCGTCGTGATCGGCTGCGCGACGTTCGCGTTGAGCGCCTCGCGCATCGATTCCATCAAATACAGCTTCGACGGCACGGAATATCGCAGCTCGCTCGACCGGTCACGCGAGGACCAGGCGGTGCTGTCGGCGCATGGCGGCAAGATCCAGGGCTTGAACCTGCAGAGCTATCTGTTCTTCGGCTCGGCCAACCGGCTTTACCAGCACGTCAAGGCGCTGCTTGCGCGCCACCCGGAATGCCGCTTTCTGCTGTTCGACTTCAAGCTCGTTACCGGCATCGATTCCTCGGCGGCCTACAGTTTCGCCCAGATCAAGCGGGCGGCCCACGACCGCGGCGTCAGGCTGGTGTTGGTGCATCTGCCGGCCGCCGCCGAAAAGGCGTTGCGCTCGAGCGAATTCATCTCGCAGGAGATCCGCGTCGTGCCCGAACTCGATCATGCGCTGGAATGGTGCGAGAACGAGATCATCGCGCAACATCGGGACCACGAAGGCGAAGAGGCTCCGTTGCGCGACTGGTTCACCGAGATTCTCGGAGCCGAGCATGACGCCGCGGAACTGATGCGGCGCTGCCAGCGCATCGAGGTCGACGCCGGCGAGATCATCGTCAGCGCCGGCGAGGCCGCCGATTCCATGCATTTCATTCTCGACGGCCGCGTCGGCATCATGATCCCCGCTGGCGAGGGCCGCAGCACCCGGGTGCGCAGTCTTGGCCGCTACACCACGATCGGGGAGATGGGCCTCGTCTCGCGCGCACCTCGCAGCGCCACCATCCAGGCCGAGGTCGCCAGCGTCCTCTACGTCCTGAGCACGGATCAATTCGAGG
>JBAVEE010000737.1:0-2963 GCA_049587575.1 Bradyrhizobium sp. | reverse complement strand
GCGCCGCGATTGGCCAGATCAATCGGGCCCTTGTCGATACAAGGCAACTTACGGTGCCGCTCGTGCTTCCGCACGATGCCACCGATATCTTCCTCAGCGCCGACTATCGCGGCGGCTACGGCTGGCTGTTTCCCAAGGGAGCGGTCGCCAATGTCGGTATCGGCGTGGTGATGGAGCAACGGCAGCGGCTAAAGCCGATGCTCACCGAACTCATTGCCAAGCTGTCCTTATTGCGCCGCATCGGTACAAGCGCTTTTGGCGCGACCGGAGGCGCCATTCCGGTGGGCGGCCGGCTGGGCGCGGTCGGTCGTCTCGGGGCGGTGCCCGTCCTGTTGGCCGGCGACGCGGCCGGTTTGACCAATCCGGTTACCGGCGCGGGCATCGCCTCGGCAGTCCAATCCGGAACGCTTGCCGGACGCGCCGCGGTGGATTGGCTTGGCGGACGGGCAACCGCCCTCGGCGGTTACGAGGAAGAACTCGGCGACATTTTCGACGCAGCCCTCGGCCGCGCGCGGCGGCGGCGACGGGAAGTGCTCGTGCGCTACCAGGGAGGCGGTCGCCCCGATGCGCGGGCCCTCGCCAACGGATGGATCGGTTCGTCCAATTATTGGGCGGCATGAAGATACTAAACCAGGAGAGGAAGTCATGAGCTGTCTCGAAATGCCAAGACAACCGGCGCCCGATTTCCTCGGCGATCAAAAGCGCGCCTTCAACGATCCGGAATCGATGCAGCCACGTACGCCCGGCGCGGTGCCAGCGGACGCCCGCAATGGCGCGCGGGTGAAAACGCAGGACGTGCAGCCCGAGGGCGTCTACCTGCCGAACTACAATTTTCTTACTCCCAACATGCGTTCGCCGGAATACGTCCAAATGTCGACCGCGGCGGCGATCACGCTCGGCGTCATGAACGGCTATATGCACCGCACCAGCTGCACGCGTTGCCTGAACCTGTTGCTCACATATCCCGAGGGATGCCGGGCCAATTGCGCCTATTGCGGGCTTGCGCGTCATCGCGAGGCCGAACGCAATTATGCCGACCGCAACTTCATCCGCGTCGACTGGCCGGCAGTTCCTTACGATCAGGTGATCGACATCGTCGCCGCGGGCGGCGACGGCGGACGCTTCCACCGCATGTGCATCAGCATGATCACGCACCCGCGCTCCGACGACGACACCCGCGTCGTGCTGAAGAAATGGGTCGAGCGCATCAAGCATGTGCCGGTGTCGATCCTTTCGAACCCAACTACCATGACGCGATTGGACGTGCAGGAGCTGTACGACCTCGGCGCGGAAATCTTCACCGTCGCGCTGGATGCCTGCAACCCGGAGGTGTTCGACCGCACCCGTGGGCACGGCGTGCAGTCCCCGCACAGTTGGGACAAATATTGGGAAATCCTCCATGCCGCCGCGGAGATCTTCGGCCCCGAACGGTTCGGCGCACATCTCATTGTCGGCATGGGCGAAAGTGACCATGACGTGCTCACGCAAGTGCAGAAAATCCGCGACCTCGGCGGCCACAGCCACATGTTTGCATTTTTCCCCGAACGCGGTTCGCTCATGGACCATCTCCCGCCGGTGCCGCGCCCGCAATGGCGCCGCGTCCAGCTCGCCCGTTATCTGATCGACTATCGCGACCATCGCCTGGAGCGCATGCGCTTCGATCACGATGGCCAGTTGGTCGATTTCGGTTTGCCGCAGGACGAGCTTGACGCGGTAATCGACGCAGGCGCTGCGTTTCGGACGTCCGGCTGTCCTGGCAAGGAGGCAGCCGATGTCTCGGCCTGCGACCGGCCCTACGGCGATTCGCCGGTACGCGATATCGCCTCCTACCCGTTCAAGCTCGATCGCCGGGACATTCGCAAGGTACGAAGCCAGCTGCGGCGCGGGCTCCTGAAATAGACGAGAACACGTATGACCTCCAACGCCGCAAAGCCATTTCGGGTCATCGATACCGGCATTCGCCGCGGGCGTGCCAACATCGCTTTCGATCAGGCGCTGATCGAGGCGCACAAAGCCCGGCGGATTCCCGACACGATCCGGTTTCTGCGGTTTCGCCCCTCGGTCCTCGTCGGCATCCATCAGATCCTGAGCCACGAGGTGCGCCTCGACCATTGCAAGACCAGGGGGATCGAGGTTGGTCGCCGGATCACGGGAGGCGGCGGTCTCTATCTCGACGAGGGCCAGATCGGATGGGAACTCGTGTTCGATCGCGCGAGCCTCGGCCACATCGACCTCACGGAGACAACGCGACGGATCTGCGAGAGCGCGGCACAAGGGCTCAACAAGCTCGGCGTTCCCGCGCGCTACCGCCCGCGCAATGACATCGAGGTCGAGGGCCGCAAGATCAGCGGTACCGGCGGCTTCTTCGACGGCGACACTCTCTTCTACCAGGGAACGTTGTTGATCGATTTCGACCCGGGGGAGATGATCGCGGCACTCAAGGTGCCCGCCGAAAAACTCGCCAAGCGCGACCTCGCATCGGCGCGCCAGCGCGTCGTCACCATGCGCGAGATCCTCGGGGACAAGCTTCCCGACCTCCCGACGATCTATCAGGGTCTGCTTGAAGGATTCGCCGAGGGACTGGGCATCCTGCCGCAGTGGGGCGAGGTGTCTGCCTACGAGGAGCAGCTCGCCGACCGGCTCTATCGCGAAGAAATCGGCCGCGATGACTTCGTCGAGATGGTCGACGCCCCCGAGGTGGACGACACGCTGGTCAGCGCCTCTTTGACGCGACGCGGCGGGAGCCTGCGCGCCGACATCCGTCTGGAAGGGCCGGAGCGCCGCCGCATTCGCGAAGCGCTGATCACCGGCGATTTCTTCGTCACGCCACCGCGCACCATCTTCGACCTGGAGGCGGCCTTGCGCGGCGCCGAATTGGCCGACGCCGAGGCGATCGTGGACGATTTCTTTTCACGCGCGCCGGGCGAATTCATCAACCTCGGTCCGGCCGACATCCGCGATGT
>JBAVEE010000736.1:0-5896 GCA_049587575.1 Bradyrhizobium sp. | reverse complement strand
CGGTTTGTAGTCCTCGCCGAACATGCGGACGTAGTTCTGCGGATAGGCGTAGCCGACCGACTCGTCGGCGAAGAAGCGCAGCGGCTGGTGCATGCGGATCGCCCAGCTCACCTCCTCGTCGACATAGGGCTCGAGCAGCTGCGCGCCCCAGTAGCCATGATCGGCGCGGATGAAGCCGACCACCGCGATGTCGTGCAGCAGGCAGGCCATGATCACCTTCTCGCCGTGGCCGGCCTTTTTGGCGTGGGTAGCACTCTGCAGCAGATGAGCGGTCGAAGCGAACCGGCATCTGAAATAGTCGATCAAAGTGGGTTTTTCCGGCATTTTGGGAAGGCGCGGGTCCTCCTTCATGATCAGGTATTTGCCGGGATTACGCGCCAGCACGGCCGCTGTGTCGTCATCCAGCTTGCCGTCGGCGAGGTTGAACAGCGCCGATTTGATGACGATATGCTCGAGCTCGTGCATCATGTGCTCTTCGAGCGCATCGGCGCGTTCGGACAATGTGTTTGCCTGCGCGTGATCATCCATCTCGACCTCCTCGCGGTGCGGCCATCGGCCAACGTGCCATGGCATGTTCGGCACGGCCGAATCGAAGCTGACGTCGCTAATCGAATCCATCCTATCAGAATCGCCGGATTGTGCCGTCAGCTCCAGCCGAAATTGTTTCGGTGCATGCTTTTTTTGTGCGCGAGTGGAATTAAATTGCGCCCACAGGCGCAGGTGCGAAAGGGTTACGAACGGGCGCGTTGCCGAAACCATTCGCTGCGGCGCCACCTGTGTACGGCGCGGCTTTAGCCAAACAAGTCCCGCAGCATCTTGTTGACGGTATCGGGAAGTTCGATCCCGGAAAGGTGGCCGGCGCCGTCGAGGACGTCAAGTTTGCCCCTGCGGCAGAAACTTTGCGCACGAACAGGAGCCATTGATGGCTCCGCAAGACCAAAAATGCAGACAGCGTCCGCGCGCACATTGAAAACTCCGAACTTGTGCGATGATGGATGAGGGTGTCTTATTCTGCCAGCTCCGAAGATGAAACAGGGGCTTCATGACGCTTCCGGTCGTCACCGCCTTACCGGTGCGCGCGGGTAGCGAAACCAAGCCGGTAAACTTGTCGCAAAATACCGCCGGTCACTGAAAGATATTATTTGGTCTGATTCGCTTCAAAGCAGGACCCCGGTCAATACTGAACAGCGCATCGTAACCCGCAAGATCAATCTGGCTGCATCACCGCCTCCACCCTGGCAATGCCGGTGACCGAGAGTGTTGTGCTCCCGCCTGTCGAGGGAAGCGCCATGTCAGCCTTAAAATCGATTTCTGATTTCGCGTTCATTCCGCGGCCTCGCTGCCCGAATTGCAAATCGCGCACGACGCTCGACTTACGCACGTTCGAGTGCGGTAAATGCGCCCATGTTGAAAAAGTCGTCGTCGAGGTTGATCCTATGAAGACTCGCGTTCTCGGCTGGCTCTGGGGAGAACTCAGGCCGCCCAGTTGAGATCGCCGCGCCACTGCCGTGTCGCCCGAAGCGTTGGTGGCTCATTAAAAAAGAGCGTCAACAGCTTCGCTGGAAGAGCCTGAACACCTTTTAGCCTGGCGTTCTCAGGAATAGGGCCGCTTGTTGACACAAGCGGCCCTATTTCTGGGAAGGGCGCACTTGAATGACGGTGTCCACAAGTCAATCGAAATTCCTGACTTGCCCAGGCCGGCCTTGTGGCACCAGTTTTCGGTCGATGACGATCGCCATTTTCATCCGGGGCCTCTTTCCCCTTTTACCTGCACCTCGACAAAGCCGATCTGCGCGAGGTCGAAGCGATAGCTGGCGTCTGGATCCGGAAACACGGTCTTCATGACGCTCCCGGTCATCACGACCTGACCGGCATTCAGCCCAACGCCGCGCGAAGCGAGCTGGCTGGCGAGCCACGCGACCGAATTGAAGGGATGGCCGAGAATGTCGCGGCCGTGGCCTTCGCCGATCGCGACGTCGTCCTTGGTGGCACGCCCCTTAACGCTCTCCAGATCAGGCCATGCCGCGGCGAAATCCGACAGCACGATGCCGGCGTTCCAGGAATTGTCGGCGACCAGCGAAAGAACGTCGAGGCTGGCGTAATCCGCGCCGCGATCATCGACCAGTTCGATCGCAGCGCCAACGCCTTCGATGTGAGGCCGGATGGTCGCAATGGTCCACGGCACAGGCGTGACCGGGACGTCCGACCCGATGCGGACGGCGATTTCGAATTCGAGGCCCAGTCGCCCGAAATCCGAACGCCGGACCGTCGCGCCCGATCGATGCACGCGGGTTGCGAGCACGACGCCCGCGATCGGGTGGTCGATTCCGCAAAACGCCTGCATTGTCGCCGATGTCAACCCGACCTTGTAGCCCACGGCGTCGCCGTGCTCCCGCTGAAGAAGCGCGACGTATTCCCGCTGGATATCGTAGGCGTCCGCGATCGTGGCGGGCCCCTGCGGCGGACCGAGCGTCTTGAAGCGCTCCCTGGCCGTGTGTTGCGCGAGCAGCTTTTCGGCCGCGCGCCGGGCCGCAATGTCCTCCATGGATATTCTCCCTTTTTCGCAAATCTTAGCGTAGCGGTGGCTGCGGTCAAACAGGTGACCCGGTGCCCATGATGTTCGATCGCCAGCGGTTCGCACAGCATCGCGCGACCGCAGGCGATTTGCCCGGCGGGCTGCTATGCGAATTTGCTGTCCAGCCCTTTTTGAAAAAATATTCTGATTTTCCGAATACCCAAATCAGTTCTATATCTACCGCCGTCCCGTCCCAAGGGAGGGGCGGGTCGCGATCGTCACGAACGTTGCGGTGAGATGCGGTGGACGCGGGAGCTGCGACTGACGAGCGTGGCTCAGGCGGACGGCGAAGACGTGTGGTCCTGATGCCCCGACGCTGGCATCAAGTTGATGGAGGCAACTCCGTCAATGACGGGGGCAAGAAAGCCCGGTCCCCGGGGAGAGCGCGCTATAGGCCGTAAACCATTGCGTGGGGAATGCCGGGCGTTTTCCGGTGTGACCTGACTAACGCGTGTGCGCTTCTACCCAATAATATTGCACACGCGGCTATCGGGCGCATCGGGCGCCCGGCATTCCCTGCGCCCTCTCAATCGAGAGGGCGGAACGAGCCGGCCAAAACTCGCGCGGAATGCGCGGCGAGATCGCAAACCTGTATTCAGCTGTCATTGCGAGCCAGCGGGTCGGCGCGAAGCGCCGCCCGATGACAGGCTCCGCGAAGCAATCCATTTTTTCTTGATGCGGTACGATGGATTGCTTCGCTAACGCTCGCAATGACGGTACTCAGACCGAGGCCCCGCGCCCGATTGCCGTGAGTTGAATCAGTCCGCCAAACCGTGCAAGGTTGACCGCCATTTCTCATCCCAACCCACCGCCCATGACCGTACCCTCCGTCACGCCCCGAGATGTCCGCCGCGCGCTCGTGCTGCGCGACGAGATCGCTTTGCTCGATTTGCGGCACGAGGCCGCCTTTGCCACCGGCCATCCCTTGTTTGCCGCCAACATGGCGGCCGAGCGGATCGCGATCGAGGCCGGGCCGCGGCTGCCGCGCAAGAATGCGCCGATCGTGGTCTACGATGCCGGCGAAGGCCTCGTTGCCCAGGCGGCCGATCGCCTGATGGCATTGGGATACACCAATGTTCGCCAGCTCGATGGCGGGCTCGAGGCCTGGCGGCAAGCGGGCTTCGAGCTGTTCAGGGATGTCAATTCCTACGCCAAGGCGTTTGGCGAACTGGTCGAGTCCCGCCGCCACACCCCTTCTTTGTCCGCGCAGGAAGTCGCCGCTCTGATGGCGAGCCAAGCCAATATCAGGATTCTCGATGTTCGGCGGTTCGACGAATATGCCACCATGAACATCCCCGGCTCGGTCAGCGTGCCAGGTGCCGAACTGGTGCTGCGCGCAGGCCACATTGCGCCGGATCCGGAGACGACCATCATCGTGAATTGCGCGGGCCGCACCCGATCGATCATCGGCACCCAGTCGCTGATCAATGCCGGGGTCGCCAACAAGGTGCTGGCGCTGCGAAACGGGACGATCGGCTGGACGCTCGCAAGCCGGGAGCTGGAGCATGGCGCGGATCGGCAGAGCGGGATCGGCCTGTTCGAGGGCGCGCAAACCAATGCCCGCGAAGTCGCCTATCGCGCCGGCGTTCGCCATGTCGGCCCGGACGATGTGAACGCGCTCGAGACACAGACCCACCGCACGCTCTATCGCTTTGACGTTCGTTCGGCGGAAGATTATGCGGCCGGTCACATCGCCGGCTTTCGCCACTATCCCGGAGGGCAGCTGGTCCAGGAGATCGACATGGCGGCGCCGGTGCGCGGGGCGCGCATCGTCCTGACCGACGACAGGGGGGTCCGCGCCGACATGACGGCGTCCTGGCTCGCGCAAATGGGGTGGGAGGCCTTCGTGCTCGACGGCGGCTATGATCGCGCGCTGCAAGTGGGGCCGCCGGAGGTTTTGCCGAAGCCCGATCCGTCGCATCGCTACCGGCGTCCCTATGAGGGCACCGATGCCGATGGCGCCGCGATGCAGGCCTATCTCGATTGGGAATATGGTCTGGTCGAGCAGCTCCGGCGCGACGCCAGTCACGGATTCTTCGTCATTTGACGAGGTGTTCGTGATTTGACGCGGAGGCGGCGGCGGCAACGGATGCACCATTGGCCACCCGGTCAGATGGCCGGGGCCAACCCGGCCGTCCGGCCGATAGTCCGGGCCTGCTGTATCGTCCAATTTCGTTCCTATCTTGAAGCGATAGGAGTTACCGATGACCGATCAAGCAGATCTGCTGGCCCAATTCTCGAACGCGCTGGCCGCGCGCGCGGAAGCTGCGAAAAACACCGTCGTCGCCATCCGCCTCGCGCACGAGCGGCATGTTACCGGCATGGTGTGGCGATCCGGGATGGTGGTCGCCTCCGAGCAGTCGTTGCCGCGCCAGGACGATTTCGGACTGGTCGCGCCCGGCGGCGCGATCCTGACCGCCAGGATCGCAGGGCGCGATCCCTCCACCAATATCGCCATCCTGAAGCCGGCGGAATCGATCGCCCCGCCCACAATTGCCGCGGGCGAGGCGCGTACCGGCGCCGTTGCGCTTGCGATCGGCGCCGACGGAACCGGCGGCGCCAGCGCGCGGCTGGGGCTGGTCAATCTCGCTGGCTCCGAATGGCATTCCAGCCGCGGCGGCCTCATCGACCGGCGCATCGTGCTCGATGTCAGGCTTGCCCGTCGCGAGGAGGGTGGGCCGGTCTTCGACGCCGCGGGTGCCTGTTTGGGCATGTCGACCTTCGGGCCGCGCGGCCAGGTCATTGCCATTCCGACCGCGACCCTCGAACGCGTGGTGCCTCAGCTCGCGAAGGACGGCCGTATCGCGCGCGGGTGGCTTGGCGTCGGCTTGCAAGCCGTCGCGGTGCCCGATGCGCTGCGCGAGAATGCCGACCAGTCCGGTGGCTTGATGGTGATGTCGGTGGTCGAGAACGGCCCGGCGGCGCAGGCGGGAATTGTCGCCGGCGACATCATCCTGAGCGTCGACGGGACGCCGGCGCACCGGTTCGGAAAGATCGCCCGGCATTTCGGGGCCGACAGCATCGGGCGAAAGGCTGAACTCCGCCTGATCAGGAGCGGTGCGGTCATGACGGTGCAGACCACCATCGCAGAACGGCATGCCGCATGAGGCAAGCGGCAAGCCAGCTGGCGCCAAAGGAAAGGCTGCGCGTGGCGGTCCACGCCGTGGATTCGCAGCGCCGTGCCGCGCTTGGCAGGGTGGTCGCCGAAGCCGGGCATAGTGTCGTCGGCATCCAGGACGCTGCCGACGTGGTGCTGGCGGACGGCGACGGCCCGCCGGGTGAAACCCGGCCGGTCGTCACCCTTGGCGGCGCGGATGATGA
>JBAVEE010000735.1:0-6243 GCA_049587575.1 Bradyrhizobium sp. | reverse complement strand
TCGGCGCCCTGCGGAATCACGCCGCCGGTAAAGATGCGGACCGCTTCGCCGGCGCCGACGGCCCGCTCGAACGGCCGGCCGGCGGCGATCTCGCCGATCACCTTGAGCCGTGCCGCCGCGCGCGGGGCGTCGATCGAGCGCACCGCATAACCGTCCATCGCCGACATCGCCTGCGGCGGCTGGGTGCGCAGGGCGGCGGCGTCGCGCGCCAGCACCCGATGATGGGCGGCATCGAGCGCCACCAGTTCCTCGGGCAGAGGGTCTGCGCCTGCAAGGACGGCGGCAAGTGCGTCGGCAACCGGCATCAAGGCCACGGCGAGGTCTCGCTTCTTGTCCGAATGGGAACGATGGAGAGAATTCTAGCCGAGCGCGCGGGCGGAGGCAAAGGCATCACCGTGGCCGCCGCTCCCCTGCGGACTGGATGAGACGCACGAGGCGCACCGCGGCTGTTTACGAAAATCCATGCCATCACCAGCGCCGTGGCGGAAAGCGTACTGCCGCGATCGAGGACGGATGTGACACGCTGTTCAGCGAGGGCATGCCGCATGGCCGTGCCATTGGCGGGCTCGCCATCGTCAATCCGTTTCTCGCAAGCACACCGTGAGCGCTCATACTCGTCTGCGCCTGAAAACGAATTTCCTTAAGGGTTTCAGTCTGATTTGGGTGGTCCAGTCCCTTCGGAAAAAATATTTCGTTTTGTCGCAACCCCAAATCACATGCATTTTGTGCGCATCCCGTCCCACATGAGGGGCGTGCGCACGTCACGGACGTTGGTGCGGGATGCGGTGGACGCGGCGGCGCTCTTGACGAATGGCGCCAAGGCGGACGGCGAAGTCGTGTGGTCCTGATGCCCCGACGCTGGTGTCAAGTCTGTGGAGGCAACTTCGCAGGCGACAGAGGCAAGAAAGCCCGGTCTCTGGGGAGAGCGCGAAATAAGCCGTAAAACCATTGCGCGGGGAATGCCGGACGTTTCCGGCGTGACCGTGGTGACTAACGCGTGTGCTTTCTACCACTGCGCACGCGGCTGCGGACGCGCCGAGCGTCCGGCATTCCCTGCGCCCTCATTTTTCGAGGGCCAACGATTTCATGCGAACCCGGGCGGAATGCGCCGCGGGAACGCGAAGGTGCGTTCTGACGTCGTTCCGGGGCGATGCAAAGCATCGAACTACGATGTGCAATTGCACATCGGAGAATCTCGAGATTCCGGGTCTGGTGCTTACGCACCACCCCGGAATGACGAAAGATGGATTGCTTCGTCGCTTCGCTGCTCGCAATGACGGGGCCGGCGGCAGTTGCTAAATCCCGAGCGCGTCGAGTGCTTCGGCGACGTCGGCGGAAGATTTGACGTGAACGGCCAAAAGTCCTCGCGCCCTCGCGCCTTCGATGTTCTCGGCGAGATCATCAAAAAACACGATGCGTCCGGCCGGCACCCCGATTTCCTTCACCACGTGATCGTAGGCCGCAGCATCGGGTTTCCGAAATCCGATCGCGGACGACAGAAAGATTTCGCGGAAATGGCCGAGCACGTCGGCATAGGCCGCCGAGAAATATTCGACATGGGCATTGTTGGTATTGGAGAAGGCGTAAAGCGGCAGGCGCCGCGCGGCGCGCGCCAGCAGCTTCGAGATGCCGAGCATTTCGCCGGCGAAGATATTGTTCCATCCTTCCAGGAACTGGGCGTCGGATATCCGGATGCCGAACAACTCGCGGAGCGCGGCAAAGAATTCGGCGTCGCTGATCTCGCCCTTCTCGTGCCGCTGATAGAATTCATCGCGCCAGGAGAACCGTCCCGCCAGATGCGCGGGCTCGCAGCCGGCGTGACCGGCCCAGCAGGCGACCACCTTGCCGAAGTCGATATCGAGCACGACGCGGCCGAGATCGAACAGCAGCGCATCGGCTGCGCCGGGAGAGAGCAGGGGAGGCTTCATGTGCCGCGGTTGGCGAAAATCGGCGACCACCGTCATCAATACCGATACGGCTCGATGTCCAGCAGCGGGAACGCGCTGAACACACCGGGCAGGTTGGTCGGGGTTGCCGGATGCAGACAGGATTTGTCGAGTTCGGAAAATTTGGTGACGCCGAGCAGGCCGAGGCAGCGGATCACCTCGTCCTCCAGCAGTTCCAGCATCCGCACGATTCCGGTTTCACCGGCGGCCGCCAGCGCCCAGCATTGCAGGCGGCCGATGCCGACGAGATCGGCGCCCATCGCGATCGCCTTGACGATGTCGCTGCCGCGGCAGAACGAGCCGTCGACCATGATCTTCGCGCGGCCCGCAACCGCGCCGACGATTTCGGGCAGCACATGCATGGACCCGCGGCCGTGGTCGAGCTGGCGTCCGCCATGGTTCGACACGTAGATCCACTCGACGCCGTGATCGAGCGCGATCGCAGCATCCTCCGCGGTGGCGATGCCCTTGAGGACCAGCGGGATCCTGTACTTGTCCTTGATCAGCTTGACGGTGCGCCATTCCAGTCCCTTCTGGAAGTCGCCGCCGGTGGCGCGCAGGCGGCTTTCGCGGACGTAACGCTTGGCGATATCGCGCTCGCGGCGGCTGTAATGGGCGGTGTCGACGGTCAGGCAGAACGCGGTATAGCCGTTCTCGATCGCGCGGCTGACGCGATCCTCGACAAAGGCATCGTCGCCGCGAACATAGAGCTGATAGATGCGCAGCGCCTCGGGCGCGGCCTCGGCGACCTTCTCGAGGCCCGGCTCCGATACCGAGCTCAGCATATGGGCGGCGCCGAACCTGCCGGCGCCGCGCGCGACGCTGGCCGCGGCGCCCGCGGGATCGAAGATCTCGAGCGCCCCGACCGGCGCCATCATCACCGGCAGCCGCAATTTGCGGCCGAACAGCTCGGCGGAGGCATCGACGCGGGCGACATTGCGCAGCACCCGTGGCCGGAACGCAATCTCGTCAAGCGCCATGCGGTTGCGGCGCATGGTGGTCTCGGTCTCGGCGGCGCCGACGATATAATCCCAGGCGTTCTGGTTGAGGCTGGCGCGCGCCTTGCGCACGAATTCGTGAAGGTTCTGGAATTCCTCCGTGCTGGCGCCAAGTTCGTTGCTGGCCGCAATGCGGGTCGCCTCGTTCATCTTGTTCTCCCGGGAATTTCCGACGGCTCTTGTTTCAGAAGCTGTCCCGCAAATGTCAGCGACCCGCTAGGCAAGCCCGCGCGGCGCTCATATGCGGGAAATGCACGGCCGGCAACCGTGGTAATGACCCTGCCGATGGCTGCCCCGGAATTATTTCCGGCGGCAAGCGCCGGCCGGTTCTCGAGGATATCCATAACCGATTGCAGGGGGGCGGGTAAGCCTGTCGCGCACCGCTTGCGGACCTTCCACGCCATCCCGAAAGTTGCTAGGGTTGCCGCAAGTTCGGGACAATACAACGACACCTGAATCATCAAGGGGGAGAAATTGCCATGACAAAACTGGCGGCGTGGATCGCGGCGCTCGGTATGAGCGCATTGGGCGCGAACCTGGCGAATGCACAAAGCATGAGCCTGACGAGCTCGGAGATCAAAGAGGGCGGCACCATAGCCAACGAGCAGGTGTTCAAGGGGTTCGGCTGCACCGGCGGCAACCTCTCGCCGTCCCTGAGCTGGAGCGGAGCGCCCAGCGGCACCAAGAGCTTCGCCGTCAGTATCTATGATCCGGATGCGCCGACCGGCAGCGGCTGGTGGCACTGGGTCGTGTTCAATATTCCGCCGGCCGTAACGTCGTTGCCCAAGGGAGCCGGCGACGTGAAGAAGAAATTGATGCCCAAGGGGGCGATCCAGAGCCGAACCGATTTCGGCGCTGCCGGATATGGTGGACCGTGTCCGCCGGCCGGCGACAAGCCGCACCACTACCAGATCACGGTGTTCGCCGTCGATGTCGACAAGCTGCCGGACGCAAAGAACGATGCGGCATCGGCCGCGCTGGTCGGTTTCGATCTGCACTTCCATACGCTGGCGAAGGCGACATTGACCGGTCTCTACGGCCGCTGAAGGCCGGCGGAGCGACGTTGACCGGCCTTGCGCAGCCGGTGTCATCGTCGCTCCCTCGGCACGCGCTGACGTCAAGATCAGCCTTCATCGCCGACAGGGAGTGAGATCATGATCCGCAAGGCCATCTGCGCGCTCGCCGCCGCTCTGCTCGCGGCTTCGACCGCCGCCGCCTCCGACATTCGCCGCGTCGTCACCGGGTTGGACGCCAACAACAAGGCGGTGGTGATGTTCGACAGCCGCATACCGCTGCAGGCCGGGCCGTACGGCTTGAATGCCACCAACCTCTGGGTGACCAATAGCTACCCGCTCGGCTTCTCCTTCAAGGACGATACCGCAGCGATCCCGGTCGGCGTGTCGCCGCTCGATAACGGCACCAAGTTCCGCGTGGTGGAGTTTCCGCCGCTCGATGCCGCGGCCGAAGCGAAGATGGAGCCGGGCTTTCTGATGAAGGCGGTCGGCCCCGTTGCGCCGGCGCGAGGGTTACCGGTAACGCACCCGCTGATGCACCGTACCCGCAGCGTCGATTATGCCGTGGTGCTGTCGGGCGAGATCGACATGATGCTGGATGACACCGTGGTCCATCTCAAGCCTGGAGACACCATCGTGCAACAGGCGACCAATCACGCCTGGGTCAATCACGGAACCGAGACTTGCCGAATCCTGTTCGCGCTGATGGACTCCAGGCAGCCTTAGAACAGTGGGCAACCGCGCCGTTCCAGCGGTCCCTGTCATGCCAATTACAAATTGGACAGGAAGCGGAATTCCGGTTTTGCCGCGGCAGCCGAGCGCGTATATCTCGGCTTCGGCTCCGGGCCAATGACCTGGCAAAGCAGCCTTAATGATACCAGAAAGGTATCGTGAGCTGTGGGCCGGAAAAATCGGTCGGCCACAGGGCCGCCATGGACAGCGAGAAGGTTCGCCAACAATGCGCAAGAATTCGGTGTTTTTCCTTGGCGCGGCGGCAGGTGTCTGCCTAACCCTCCTGTTCAGCGGGCCGCAGGGCGCGCGACTGGTCACGGCGGCAAAGGCCACCGCCGACACCTATTCGCAACTCAATTTGTTTGGCGAGGTGTTCGAGCGCGTCAGGACTGACTACGTCGAGAAGCCCGACGACGCCAAGCTGGTCGAGGGCGCGATCAACGGCATGATCAGCTCGCTTGATCCGCATTCGCGATACATGAACGACAGCGCCTGGCACGAAATGCAGGAGACGACTCGGGGCGAGTTCGGCGGGCTTGGTATCGAGGTCACGATGGAGGACGGCCTCGTCAAGGTGGTTGCGCCGATCGATGACACGCCCGCGGCGAAGGCGGGCATGATGTCGGGCGACCTGATCTCTCGGATCGATGACGAAGCGGTCCAGGGACTGACCCTGGAGCAGGCTGTGAAGAAGATGAAGGGGCCGATCAATACCACGACCCGGCTAACCGTGTTGCGCAAGGGCGCGGAGTCTCCGATCAACCTCACGATCGAGCGCGAAATCATCCGCGTGCGCCCGGTCAAGTACCACACCGACGGCGGTAATATCGGCTATATCCGGATCAGCTCGTTCAATGAGCAGACCACCGACGAGCTGAAGAAGGCGATCGCCGACATATTGAAACAGATCCCGTCGGCGAGCCTGGACGGTTACGTCGTCGACCTTCGCAACAATCCCGGTGGATTGCTCGAGCAAGCGGTCTCCGTGTCAAGCGCGTTCCTGGCGCGGGGCGAGGTCGTCTCGACGCGGGGCCGCAGGCCGGAGGAAACCCAGCGCTTTACGGCGCGGGGCGGGGATCTCACCAAGGGCAAGCCGCTTGTCGTTTTGATCAACGGCGGATCGGCCTCCGCGTCCGAGATCGTCGCCGGCGCCTTGCACGATCACAAGCGCGCGACCCTGATCGGCACCCGCTCGTTCGGCAAGGGCTCGGTGCAGACGGTCATCCCGCTCGGCGCCGGCAATGGCGCGTTGGCGCTGACCACCGCGCGCTATTTTACGCCGTCCGGCAAATCGATCCAGGCGAAGGGGATATCGCCCGACATCGAGGTGCTGCAGGACGTGCCTCCTGAATTGAAAGGCCGTGCGGACACCAAGGGCGAGGCTTCGATGCGCGGACATCTGTCCGCCGAAGGCACCGAGCAGACGGGCTCGCAGGCCTATGTTCCGCCCGTAGAGAAAGACGACAAGGCGCTTGCCGCGGCCTATAAGCTGTTGCGCGGCGTCACCGTCAATGCGGGCGTGCCGTCGGCAACGTCAAAGGCAACCGTTCCGAA
>JBAVEE010000734.1:0-3992 GCA_049587575.1 Bradyrhizobium sp. | reverse complement strand
CCTCAAGGGAGTGGCCGGCATTCGGCCCGGCCACGATCTGACCGGAAAGGCTGCCGCTGTCGTGATCGAGCGTCATCTCGAAAAACCGGGAGCGGACGCGCGACGTCTGTCCGGGCGAGCGTTGTCCGCCGGAGCCCCCGAACAACCCGCCGATATTGCTGAAAGCCGACGCACCGAACGGCGACCAGCCCAACAGGCCGGCGCCAAAGATGCCGAGCGGCACGGCGACCGCAAGTTCGCCCCTGATCCCGGTAAAGGCGGCAACCGCGAGCGCCACCACGCCACCGCCGATCTTGATGGCGCGTGCGAGCACAACGGGATTGGCTGCGCGAAACATCTGCAGCAGCGAGTAGAGCAAAATAACGGCGACGGCGCCGGCGATCAGGGTGGGCATGGTTTCAATATAGTCGGATCAGCGGCAAAAGACATCGCGGTGATCGCAATCCTGGCAACCGGCGATCACGAAAAGCTCGTTGGCGTTGTGGGCACCAAGCCATTATTCTTCTGTGCAACCGCAGCCGGACGGAGATGGAGCACGGAAATGGCGGCGCAGGGATTGACGACCATCAAGAGCAGCCATGGGCCGCAGGAGACCATGAACAGGCTTGAGGCGGCGGTAAAGGCAAAGGGCATGACGGTGTTTGCCCGGATCGATCATGCCGCCGGCGCGTCGACGGCCGGTCTGTCGCTGCATCCGACCGAAGTCCTGATCTTCGGAAATGCCAGAGGCGGCACCCCATTGATGCAATCGGTCCAGACCATCGGAATAGACCTGCCACTGAAAGCACTGGTTTGGCAGGATGCGTCCGGCGATACCTGGCTTTCCTACAATGATCCGGCGTGGCTCGCGCAACGGCATGGGGTCGGCGGGGCCGAAACTCCGGTCGGCAACCTCACGGCCGCGCTGGACGCCGTTGCGAAAGCCGCGGCCGCCGGGTGACCCCCGCCACCACCGCATGGATCACTTCATCTGGCCAAGCAGTTTGGCCGCGCCGCTTCCGGTTTTCGACAGCCGCAGCAGCGCCTCGCGCCCGCCGGCGGCGTAGGCCGCAGCGGCGCGGAGCAATTCGCGTAATTGCGCCGCCGCACCTGGATCGAACCTGCACCATGCGCCACCCGTCAGCCGCGCGATTTCCCGGAACGCCTGTTCGGCGACGCTGTCTTCTCCCTCCTGAAACATGAACACGGGTACCTTGAGCAGGCCGAGCTCGCCGGCCTTGACGCAGAGGTCGTCAACTCTCTCCTCCATGGCGTCGCCGACGAACACCACCGCCCGCACCGCGGAGGCGACGGCCTCGCGTCGGGCTTCCGACAGCACCTTGCCGATCTGGGTATTGCCGCCGCGGCAATCGATCTTGCCCATCAGCCTCGCCAGTTGCGCGCTGTCGGAAATCCATCCCGTGGCGCGGCATTCATTGAGGCCGCGATAATAAACGAGCCGGATGTCGAGACTGCCCAGCGCCGCCGCTTCGTGAAACATGTCGGCTTGCAGCGCGCAGGCCATATCCCATGTCGGCTGCCGGCTCATGGTGGCGTCGAGCGCGAATACCAACCGGCCCCTGCTGCCTGCCGCATGCGGCGACATCGCTTTGGCCCTGGCGACGAAGGCGGCGATCTCTTCCGAAGCGGATGGCCTCGTCTCCGGCAACGAACCGGCCTTGCGGCTTTCGGATCGTTGGTCAGCAGATTTCGGTTTGATCGGTTCGCCGGACATGAATGCTCGCAGGTGACTGCAAGTCTATGTGGGCCGCGATCCCCGACGGGTCAATGCATTGAAGCGGTCAGGCTTCCGGCCGGTCGATTGAAGACCCGGGAACAATCATCAGTTCCGAGCGACCGGCGCGTAGGGCGCGACCGGCCCGGCATCGGTCATCTCCGGCAGCGTCTTGGTGTCTACCGGCCTGAGCGGGCTATCGTCATCGAGGAATTTGTCGAGCATCTCCTGGATCGACGCCTTTGCTTCATCCGGCCCCGTATCGCGCATGTCGTTATGCTGAAAGGCGGTGCGGACGACCGTAATGCCGGCCTTCTCGCACACGTCCTCGGCGGGAATGACGCCGGGATCAGGCTTGAAGACGGGGTCCTTCGAGCGGAACGACAGAATCTTGAACCGGCCGTCGGTCATGAACGGCACGCGCAGATTGTCGAGCGTCACGACCTTCTTGATCTTGTCGGGGTACATCTTGGCGAAGTAGAGCGAGACATCGGCTCCCATGGAGTGTCCCACCATCGTCAAATGGTCGTAGTCCGCGTTCGGCTGGACCTTCTGCAATTCATCGATAGCAAAGCGGATATTGGCAACGTCGCGATGATATTGCGGCAGACGGCCGACATAGAGTTCGCCGACCTTCGTCACCATCGGCGGATCGGTCGCCAGATCATGCTGAATGCTCACCGCCAAATAACCGCGGGCGGCGAAGAGATTCGCCAGGAAAGAGTATTCGGTGAACTTAACGGTATTGCCGTGATTAAGGATCGCCACCGGTAACTTGATCATGCCGGCATTGGCCTGCAATTCCTTGTCGCGGCGCACGGCGACATCAATCTCGACCGGCCGGTTGCCGCGCGACGCATCGGTGAACATCATCGTCTCGTGCCGGATCGCCCACCTGCTTGCGGTGAAGTAAGCGACCGCTATCAGTGCAGAAAGCGAAACCAGAACGGCAATTCCACGTTTCATATTTGTCCTCGGCTCAACGTCCTAATTGTCCGAATTCACTGGCGAGACTCTACGGCTCTGCTCTTAATATAGGTCACAGCGAGGTGACAGAAAGGCCAAATATTGTGACTTTGCCGCCTGATCATTGTGCGGTGCACCCGATTGTTGTGCAAAGTACAATTCGGATCTCTCCAGCCCCTCCCCACCATGGGCTGCCAGATACCAAGAGCCGGTTCAGAACTTGGGTAAAGGCCCGGTTAAAACGAGGGCCAGGTAAAAGGCAAATCTGCGCTGATTCCGTCTTCATTCCCGGGAATGAGCCGCCACCGCGCCAATAAGCGCGTCGGAAGGCGGACCTTGCCGACAGTAACAGCTTACCGCTCGATCTCAGACACTCAGAATGTCGTGGATCTCAAGCGGCTTGTCGACTTGGCTGAACCACTCGGCGCGGCTGGCCGCGCGGCGGCGTCCGCGCTCGTCGAGCGGCAGTTTGAGCTGGCGCAGCAGGCTGGTGACTTCTTCCCGCGCCGTCACATGGCCCATGTTCGGGCGGGTGCCGAGCGTCGCCTCGTCGAGGTTATCGAGTGCGGTCAGGCCGCGCGGAAAGAATTCGCGATAAACGACACGTTCGGCAAAGCCGTCGATCGAGCGGAAGCCGAGCCGCAGCGACAATTCACCAAGCCCATCGGCGACCAACTGCTTGTTGCGCGAGCCAAGCATCGACAATCGATTGCGAACGACGATCCAATCGGTGCTGGCGCCGTCGACCCGGCGGCGCTTGCGCCGCGTGTCGCGGACCATCTCTGCATAATGGCTCTCGCCGGTCACGGCGTAGGTCGCGGGGTCCACGGTTCCGAGAACGTCGAAATCGAGGAAACTGTCGTTGATCGGCGTCACCAGCGTATCGGCCATCGAGTGCGCCAGCCGCATCAGATAACTGTCCGAACCGGGGGTATCGATGACGATAAAATCAAAGCTCCGCTCGACCGCGCTCACCGCGTCCACGAATTGATCGAATTCGGACGACTCGTTGTCGGCGATCTGCATCGTCTGGCCGAGCTTGATGCAGCGATGCACGGGAAGCTCAAGATCGAGCCCGGTGCGGTTTGCCCAGGCGCGCCGATTGCCTATGTAACGCGTAAAGCTTTGCTGGCGGCAATCGAGATCGATGGTGGCGACGCGCTGGCCGGCTTTCATCAGGGCGACGGCGATATGCAGGGCGGTGGTGGATTTGCCTGAACCGCCCTTCTCATTGCCCAGCACGACGACATGCGCCGAGCCCGATTGCCCTTGACTGCTCTGCACCAACATTCTACGACCCCCCGCAAATACC
>JBAVEE010000733.1:0-4103 GCA_049587575.1 Bradyrhizobium sp. | reverse complement strand
GCGATGGTATGGAGCCTCGTGAATCACAGTAGTCTTGAGACGGCCCTGCGCTACGGAGTTGCCGGCGGTTCTGCCGCTCTGCTCAATCCCGGGACAGGACTGTGCCGCCCGGACGACGTCCACCGCCTTGCTTCCGCGGTGACCGTAACGCCGATTGCCCTCAATCCTCGCTAGCGAAAGTCTAACGCGCGGCTTTTTTCGCCGCCTGGTCGAGAACAACGGCGCCGAGCAGCATCTCGATCCGACCATTGCCCCACAGTGGAAGCAGGAGGCGCGCGTAGCCGCTCCGATGCCCTGCACCGGCTTTTCCGGCCGCCGTTTGACGATAATAAGTGGGAGCGCAGCCCTCGACAGTCGCCCTGCATTGCGACATCAGCTCATCGAACGGTGCGTGAAGATCGATTGCTTCCAAAAAACTGTTGCCAACTGTCCCGCCGTACCAGTCGGCCACGTCCGCTCCCATGAGATCGAAGCGAAACCGAAGCGGGTTCTCAAAAACGTCGATCAGCATTGATTCGCGCCCGAGCCGCGACCGCAACGAAAGCTTGACGTCGTCCCAGAAAGGAACGTCGTTTGCGCCACGCTTCAAGCCATTCCAGTACGCCTGAATGCGACCGAGATCCGGTTCAAGTTCGCCGGGAGGGGAGTAGTTATATGTGCCGCCTGTCCCCGTCAGGCGGTCTTCGACAGACGTGACACCTGGAGCCGACCATGCCGCGCGTTCGACCGCACGGCGCTCGCCCCAGTTGCCGACGGCACCTTCAAGAACGACCTTGTTGCCATTCTGTATGCCGACACTGATCGCATTCGCATCAACCTTCGCATGGCGCTTGAGCGCGGAATCGATCTTGCTCTTCACATTGGCCGAATCGATGCGCGGCTTGATGGCAATCATGTTGGTGATGCCGCGGACGCCCGACAATTTACGAACGTCGTCTTCCGCAGAGGTCTTCTCAAAATGCCAGTTCACATTGCCGCTCAACGTGACCCACCCGTCGTGCACCAGTACATCGACCGCGTTGCGGGGAACAAGAACGTCCCAGTTCAGAATATCGCAAGCTCGTTTGGCGATCTGATCATCCGAAGTCGCCTTTTGATAGTGACGGTGCACTTCGATATTTTCTGCGATGGCGTGCACGCCCTTGACACGACGGGTCGCAGCTATGGCGGCGAGCTTTTCCGCATAGCTGTTGACGTGGCCACCGAGGGTCACGACGCCCTTGTCGACGGCGACGGCAATGTGCTCGCCGCTGAAGCTCGGATCAAATTCCAGCTCCTCAATGATGTCTTGCCGGAGTTGAGCGTCGGTCATGTTCGTTCCTCCACAAATCGTCTGGAGTTAATGACACTGCGCTTCCGGCCAGATCACCTTGATCCGCATCAAGGTCAGGCTCATGGCGTTCAGTTTATCGCTTCTATGTCGAGGGCAATCCGCCATTCCCGGTATAGGGAGCGGCTCAGGCCCGGCACCACACGCCACGCGCTTGCGCAGACATTCCGCGGTTTGGCCGGTGGTTTATCTGGCAAGACATGCCGGGCGTTCCTGGACGCTCGCGGCCAAATTCCCGAAAAACTGGCGATCCCGGCATGACTCGAACATGCGACCTACGGTTTAGGAAACCGTCGCTCTATCCGGCTGAGCTACGGGACCGAAGCCCCGCCGTCGGAAGCGGGGGCTTGGGCGCTCCATACCAGAATGACCGCCGGATCGCCAGTCTTTGGAGGAACGCCTCCGGCGCAGCAGGCTGGCTTCCAGGTCGGCGTTCAGAATCGCGGTGGACCGTCCCAGGCATCGGCGTCATTGCCGCCCCCTCGCTGGTGCGGGACGGCCGGCCTTGGGCGGCCCGCCTTCAGTAGAGACGGCGCGTCGTGGCGCTTTTCGCGGCGGCGTCGGGGCCGCGCAGCGTGCCGAACACGCCGTCCAGCGTCGGATTGCTGACGCCAAACCAGTGCTTCTCGCTGATGAAATGATGGCGCAGGTGGTACTGCTTGATCCAGCGGCCCAGCCGCGTTCGCGGCTGGTAGGGAATGTGGGCGACGTAATGCACCCATTCGTAATGCAGGATGGCCAGCATCATCCCGAGCAGCGCCGGGGCCGCGGCCGGCGAGCCGAAGGCAAGCGCGAACAGCCCGGCGGCGACGGCCAGATTCGGCACCAGAAACCAGGCCGGCAAAAACAGCAGGTCCAGCCTGTTCGGCTCAACGTGGTGGTCGTAATGCAGGCGGTGCTGCAATCTGCGCGCGGGCGGCCACGACAGCGGCGGCGCATGAAACGCGAATCGGTGCATGCCATATTCGCTCAGATAGAACAGCAGCGCTCCAGCCACGATCAAGGCGGGTTGCAGGGCGATCACCCCAAACAACCAGGCCAGCACTTCCGCCACCACGCCTGCCAGCAGCATCGCAACGCTGCCGTGACGAAGAAATACGAGAAGCATGCCCGGCTCTCCCCTGCCATCCGACGCCATCCGGCCTGCGGCGCACCATGCTGGCGTGGCCGATATCCTATCCCGCAAGCACCCCGGCGCGCCAGCCTGCCGGCGATCTCCGCCAGGACCTTGTCAGTCTCGCCCGGCCGGTTTGGCGTTCGCCAATTTGGCGCGCACCTGCGCCTTGCGCGGACTCATGGCTGCCTCACCGCGCAGATCGTTCGGGTCGGGCGCCTGCAGCGACGCCACCGTGGAGGAGACGAGTTGCTCGATGCCTTCGGCGATGTCGGAGCCGTCGGATTCTCCGCGGGAGAGGCGCGAGACGCGTTCCGGATTGACGAGGGCATAGTACAGCGCCCCTAGCAGGAACTGGCATCGCCAGACGATCGTCGCGCGCGGCAGATGCGGCAGACTTTGCTGGATGGCATCGATGAACGCATGCGTGGTGTCGTCAAAGATTTCCGCGATGATGCGCCCCACCACCGGATTGTCTTCAGCCGACATCACGGCGCGCAGGCGCGTGAAGCGCGCGCCGCCGCCCGCCAGATCGCTGCTCGAGGAAAACGCCGGCTGGACGTAGGCCCGAACCACCGCCTCGAGCCTGTTCTGCAAATCGCGCACCCGCATCGCCGCGACCAATAGCTCGATGCGGCGCTTGTTCATCGGTCCGCAATGCCGCTTGTAGATCTCGAGCAGCAAACCATCCTTGCTCTTGAAGTGATAGGTGATGCTGCCGGGGTTGGCGCCGGCCTCCTGCGCGATATCGCGAATTGAAACGGCATTGAAGCCGCTGGTGGAGAACAGCGCCTCGGCGGCGCTGAGGATGGCGTCGCGCATATTCGGATTTCGCGTCATCGAATTCGACCTGTATTTCCATTTTGTTCGATTGTACAAAGAGAATGGTCTTTTCAACAAAGAAGCAAGAGGGCTCCCCATGCCGTTCACCGACCGCAGGACGATTTTGCGCGCCGCCGCGACCCTTCCCGTTTTCGCGGGGTTAACCTCCGGTGCGGCCTCGGCCCAGGCGACCTCAACCGAGGCTCAGAAGCCTGCCGCCGCCGCTTCGGCCGCGCCGCCGCACGTGACCAGGATCCTCGCCCATTACATTGTCACCGCCAAATATGATGACCTGCCGGAAAACGTCCGCAAGGAAGGGGTGCGGACCCTGCTGAACTGGGTGGGCGTTGCCGTCGGTGGTTCGCGCCACCCGACAGTCGACATCGCGGCGTCGGCGCTCGCGCCGTTCTCCGGGCCGCATCAGGCTTCGCTGTTCGGCCGCCGCGAGCGCTTTGACATCATGAATGCCGCCTTCATCAACGGCGTTTCAAGCCACATCTTCGACTATGACGATACCCATCTGAAAACCATCATCCATCCGGCAGGCCCGGTCGCCTCGGCGATCCTTGCGCTGGCGGAGATGCAACCGGTGTCGGGCAAGGATTTTCTCAACGCGCTGGTGCTTGGCGTCGAAACCGAATGCCGGATCGGCAATGCGGTCTATCCCAACCACTACGACGTCGGCTGGCACATTACCGGCACCGCCGGGGTGTTCGGCGCGGCGGCGGCGGCCGGCAAGTTGCTCGGCTTCAACGAGCAGCAGATGGTTTGGGCGCTCGGGCTCGCGGCATCGCAGCCGGTTGGCTTAAGGGAATCGTTCGGCTCGATGAACAAGAG
>JBAVEE010000732.1:0-5203 GCA_049587575.1 Bradyrhizobium sp. | reverse complement strand
GACAAGGGCCTCGTCGTGCCCGTAGTGCGGGACTGCGACCACAAGTCGATCGCCGAGATCGAAAAGAGCATTGCCGATTTCGGCCGTCGCGCCCGCGACGGCCAGCTCAAGATCGATGAAATGCAGGGCGGCACCTTCACCATCACCAATGGCGGTATCTACGGTTCGCTGATGTCGACGCCGATTCTGAACGCGCCGCAGTCCGGCATTCTCGGCATGCACAAGATTCAGGATCGTCCGGTTGCGATCGGCGGCAAGGTCGAGATCCGTCCGATGATGTATCTGGCGCTGTCCTACGATCACCGCGTCATCGACGGCAAGGAAGCGGTGACGTTCCTGGTGCGCGTCAAGGAAAGCCTGGAAGATCCGGCGCGGCTGGTGTTGGACCTCTGACGGATCGCGTATCCTGAAATTTGCACCCGCCGCAGCGCCGTGGCGGCTGTTTCCGTAACAGCCTCTGAATTGTGGGAGTAGGCTTTGACCGACAAGGTTGTGATCATCACCGGCGGCAGCCGCGGCATCGGCCGCGCTACCGCAATCGCCGCCGCGGCGCGCGGCTATCGCGTCTGCGTCGGCTATGCCAGCAATGAAGCCGCGGCGCAAAGCGTGGTCTCCGCGATCGAGGCGAAGAACGGCAAGGCGATCGCGGTGAAGTGCGATGTCGGCAGCGAGAAGGACATCCTCGCTTTGTTCAAGGCCGCCGACGCGTTCGGGACGCTGGGGACGCTCGTCAACAACGCCGGCATCGTCGGGCCGACGTCGCGGGTCGACGAGATGTCCGCCGAGCGAATTCAGCGCATGATGGCCGTCAACGTCACCGGCAGCATCCTCTGCGCGCGCGAGGCGGTGAAGCGAATGTCGACGCGCCATGGCGGCAAGGGCGGCGTCATCGTCAACCTGTCGTCGGTTGCGGCGAAGCTTGGCTCGCCCAACACCTATGTCGATTACGCGGCGTCCAAGGGCGCCATCGATTCCTTCACCGTAGGCCTTGGACACGAAGTCGCCGGCGAGGGCATTCGCGTCGCGGCGATCCGGCCGGGCTTGATCGATACCGAAATTCACGCATCCGGCGGCGAGCCCGATCGCGCCCACCGGCTCAGTCACATGGTGCCGATGAAGCGCGTTGGCACCGCGCACGAAATCGCCAATGCGATCATCTGGCTGATGTCGGACGATGCGTCCTATGTGACCAGCGCCATTCTCGACGTGTCGGGCGGGCGCTAGGGCCTGTCACACCATTCAGCTGCGGGACTTCAATCATGGCCACTTACGATCTTGTTGTCATCGGCACCGGTCCTGGCGGATATGTCTGCGCGATCCGCGCGGCGCAGCTCGGCCTGAAAGTCGCCGTGGTCGAGAAGAACGCCACGCTCGGCGGCACCTGCCTGAATATCGGGTGCATGCCGTCGAAGGCGCTGTTGCATGCGTCCGAGATGTTCGAGGAGGCGGCGCACTCCTTTGCCAAGATGGGCGTCAGCGTCTCCCCGCCGAAACTCGATCTGCCCGCGATGATGAATTTCAAGCAGCAGGGCATCGACGGCAACGTCAAGGGCGTCGAGTTCCTGATGAAGAAGAACAAGATCGACGTCATCAGCGGCAGGGGAAAGATACTGGGCACCGGCAAGGTCGAGGTATCGGGCAATGACGGCAAGACGCAGATAGTCGAAACCAGAAACATTGTCATCGCCACCGGCTCGGATGTCGCGCGGCTGAAGGGCACCGAGATCGATGAGAAGCGTATCGTGTCGTCGACCGGCGCGCTTTCGCTCGACAAGGTCCCCGGGAAGCTTTTGATCGTAGGCGCCGGCGTGATCGGGCTTGAACTTGGCTCGGTGTGGCACCGGCTCGGCGCGCAGGTCACCGTGGTGGAATTTCTCGACCGCATCCTGCCGGGCATGGACGGCGAGGTGGCGAAGCAATTCCAGCGCATCCTCGAGAAGCAGGGCTTCGCGTTCAAGCTCGGCGCCAAGGTCACCGGCGTCGACACTTCCGGCAAGACGCTGGTTGCTCAGATCGAACCGGCCGTCGGCGGGCCAGCGGAAAAACTGGAAGCCGATGTCGTGCTGGTCGCGATCGGCCGCGTTCCCTACACCGAGGGCCTCGGTCTGAAGGAAGCCGGCGTCGCGCTCGACGATCGCGGTCGCGTGCAGATCGACCGCCACTTTGCGACCAGCGTGAAGGGAGTCTTTGCGATCGGCGATGTCATCGCTGGTCCGATGCTCGCCCACAAGGCCGAGGACGAAGGCGTCGCAATTGCGGAAATTCTTGCCGGCCAGGCCGGACACGTGAATTACGACGTCATCCCCGGTGTTGTGTACACCACGCCGGAAGTATCGGCGGTCGGCAAGACCGAGGAAGAGCTGAAGCAAGCCGGCGTGGCCTACACGTCAGGCAAGTTCCCGTTCACCGCCAACGGCCGCTCCAAGGTCAACCAGACCACTGACGGTTTCGTCAAGATTCTCGCAGATGCGAAGACCGATCGGGTGCTCGGCGTGCATATTGTCGGCCGCGAGGCGGGCGAAATGATCCATGAAGCGGCGGTATTGATGGAGTTCGGCGGTTCCGCCGAGGATTTGGCGCGGACCTGCCATGCCCACCCGACCCGGTCGGAAGCGATCAAGGAAGCCGCGCTTGCGGTTGGCAAGCGCGCGATCCATATGTGATTGTGCCCGGCAGAAGTTGGGCCGGGATGACATTGATGCTGCGCCGCCTCCTCCAACCGATCTGGGTTCTGCTCGCGGTCATCTTCCTGATCGAGGCGTGGCTGTGGGATCACCTCGAGCCGATCGTGGCTTGGGTGGTCGCGAAGATTCCGCTGCGCGCCTTCAAGCATTGGCTGGCCGAGCGCGTCGACACGCTGTCGCCGGCGATGACGCTGATCGTCTTCATCGTGCCGGTGATTCCGCTGTTTCCGCTGAAGCTGGTCGGTCTCTGGCTGCTCACCCATGAATATTGGATGAGCGCCATTTTCACCATCATGTTCGCAAAACTCGTCGGTGTCGGCGTGACGGCCTTCCTCTTCGACGTGACGCGCTCGAAATTGCTGGAAATGCCGTGGTTCGAAACGCTCTATGAATTCATCATCGCGTTGCGGGCAAAGGCGGCCGCGCTGGTCGAACCGTTCAAGCAGCGAATCATCGAGGTTTTGCGCGGCGACGGCGGCGGCTGGTCATCGCGGATGCTGCGGGTGATCCAGCGCTTCCGCAAAAGCGTGCGCGAAGCACGTTAGAGCGAAGGCCGCTCACAAGGCAAAATGCAGCGCGTGCGGCGCGACCATGCCGAGCACGGTAAAGCCGAGGCCGGCCAGCGCCAGCAGGCCCGAGATCCAGGCCAGCGCGATCATGCCGGTGATGATGGTCGCCGAAGCCAGCACGATACCGATCTGAAAGGCGGCGGAGGCGAGCTCGAAGTGATGATACTTCGCGGTGGCAAGGTCGCGCTCTTCCTCGGCGTGCCTGGCGCGTTCGGATAATTGCTCCGACCCTTCGCCGGTTTCGGGTTCCGAGCGGTAGCGCGCGGCGGTCTTCTGCCATTCGTCGATCTGCTTCTGCAGCGCCGCCTTGGCGGCGGCGTCGCCCATGACGCCGAGACTGAGCCTGGCCTGATCCGACGTGGCCTGGACGACCGTGCGGCGGATGCTCTTGGCCTGGAAGAATGCCCACAGGTTGGAAGCCTCGACGTTCTTGCTGATCGCTTCGGTCTGGGCGCCCTTGCCCAGCGTCTCCGAGAGCGCAAGGAACAGCGCGATCACGGCGATCAGGAGCGCGATCTTCTTGTTTTCGCCGGACGCATGTTCGGCGTGCTCGGCATGCTCCATGCTTTCATGTGCGCTCATGATTCTCTCCGTGGCCGGTCACCCACGATTGACCGAACACCATCCTCCGCGCAAGGGGCAGGCGCGTGCGGCCGGGGTTTGTCAGGGTGTGAAAACCGGCCGATCTCAGGCGCGGGGATGCGCGGTGCGATACACTTCCAGCAGCCGCTCGCTGTCGATCCCGGTATAGATCTGCGTGGTCGAGAGCGACGCGTGGCCGAGCAATTCCTGGATCGCGCGCAGATCGCCGCCGCGCGACAAAAGATGGGTTGCGAACGAATGTCGCAGCGCGTGCGGCGTGGCGCTGTCGGGCAGGCCCAGCGCGCCGCGCAGCCGTTCCATGGTGAGTTGAATGATGCGGGCGTTCAGGGGGCCGCCGCGGGCGCCGACAAAGATCGGTCCCTCGGCCGGCAGGGGATGCGGGCACATCGCCACATAATCCTGAACCAGCGCCAGCACGTTTTGCAGGACCGGCACCATCCGGGTCTTGTTGCCCTTGCCGGTGACGACCAGCACGTCGCCGGCGCCGGGCAACGGCACTTCGCGGCGTTTTAGTCCGAGCGCCTCGGAAATGCGCAGGCCCGATCCGTAGAGCAGCGCCATCACGGCGGCGTCGCGCGCCCAGATCCAGGGATCGCGGGCCTCGCCGGCGCGTTCATCGGCGTCGGCGAAACGCTTGGCCGCCGCCATCTGTATCGGCTTGGGAAGGCTCTTGCCGACCTTGGGCGCGCGGATCGCCGACAGCGCGCCGACCTTGCCTTTGCCCTCCCGTTCGAGAAAGCGTCCGAACGAGCGCAGGCCCGCCAGCGCCCGCATCAGGGAACGGCCGCCGATATCGGCGGCGCGCCGCATCGCCATGAACGCCCGGACATCGCTGGCTTCAAGTGCGGCGAAGCCGGCAAGCGTCACCCGCGCGCCCCAGTGGTCGCCGAGGAATTCCAGGAACTGACGGAGATCGCGGGCATAGGCTTCCGATGTCTTCGGCGACAGCCTGCGCTCGGCGCGCAGATGTGAAAGCCAGCGCGTCATCTCCAACGTCAAATCGTCGGCGACGCAGGCGAGTTCGATGGGCTGCATGGCAGGAATTGGCCTGGTCCTTTGGGATTCTCGACCGAATAGCCATACTATCACATCCGGGTCGTTTACCTTTGGTGAACCGCGGCGGCGGCTCGGGATATTCGCTCCCCTACCAGGCCTGGCTGCTGGCCCAGTATGGCTCGTGACCCTAGATTGGCTCAAACACCTCTCATCCGATTCTCCGATGGACCATTCCCCCCGCGTCTCGCCTTCATCCGCAACATCGACGCGTGTCGTCGATGTGCTGGTGCCGGTCGCGCTCAACCAGAACTATTCCTACCGGGTGCCGCGCGGCATGGAACTGGCGCCGGG
>JBAVEE010000731.1:0-6793 GCA_049587575.1 Bradyrhizobium sp. | reverse complement strand
GCGTTCGCCGTTGAACTTCATCATCTGCAATTGCTTGTTGACCCGATAATCGTTGGGCGTGGTGTTGCCGAGGATTCCGGGCAGCGCAAGGTCAAGCTGCACATTCTTCAGGTTGGTGGCCTGCTTCAGCACATTTGCGCGGGTCAGATCGTCGCCGCACTGCTTCAGGACGTGAACCATCAGCTGCGCCGTGCTGTAGCCGTAGGTATTGAAGTTGGAATTCTTGTCGCCTTCCGGGTAGTACTTCGCCATGAAGTCGAAATATTTCTTCATGCCAGGATCGTCTTTCCAGGTCGGATCGAGCGGATCCTTGCCGTAATTGACGCTGATCACGCCCTTGGAGGCCTCCAGCCCTGCGGGCCGCATCACCGCGCCCACCGAGGTGGCGTTGATGTCGAGGATATGCACCGGCTTCCAGCCGAGCTCGGCGTTCTTCTTGATGGTCTGGGCTGCGAACTTCGGCGTCGAAGCGTCGAACAGCACATCGGCGCCGGCGGCCCTCAGCTTGAGGATTTGCGAATCGACGGTTGGATCGGTCATTTCGTACGACGCATCGGCCACGATCATGGCCGCCGCCTTGTCGCCGAGGCCGGCCTTGATCCCGTTCAGATAGTCCCTGCCGAGATCGTCGTTCTGGTAGAGTATGCCGACCTTGGCGTTCGGATAGTTCTTCAGGATGTACTGGCCGTAGATGCGCCCCTCGACGAAGTAGTTCGGGTTGAACCCCAGCGTCCACGGGAAGTTCTTCGGATCGGTGAATTTGGATGCGCCGGTGGCGGCGAACAGCTGCGGCACTTTCTTCGCATTGAGGTATTTCTGGACGGCCGCGTTCGACGGCGTGCCAATGATCTGGAAGGTAAGCAAAACCTCATCGCTCTCGACCAGCTTGCGCACCTGCTCGACGGCCTTGGGCGGGCTGTAGCCGTCGTCATACTGGATCAGGTTGATCTTGCGGCCATTCACGCCGCCTTGCTCATTGATCATTTTGAAATAGGCCGCCTGGGCCTTGCCGATCGAGGCATAGGCGGAAGCTGGTCCGCTGAATGGCACGGTCTGGCCGATCTTGATCTCGGTATCGGTCGCGCCGGTATCATACTTTTTCTGCGCCGAGGCCGACGATGCCGATAGCGCGAGGGCAACCGCCGCTGTTGCTACGAAATGAAAAAGACTGTTCCTCATGCCGCTGCCTCTCCCAGGTTTTTGATTATGCCGATGATCGGGTCCAGCCGTTATGGATGCCATCGCTGACAAGATATTGGATGAACGAATATGGCAACGCAAGGCGATACGGAGCTGGCAAGGTGAGCGACCTCATGCCAGCCAGAGCAGAAACAAAGCGATGGCGGCAGCCACAGCCTGGACCAACAGAATCCCGCGGCTGACGGTCGCCGCGCCATTGGCGGCCTGGAGCCGTGCCCAGACCGGTCCGGCAGCAGAGGCTCTGGCTGGAAATCATTGGTAACAAATCCCAATCGGCCGACTCTCGATTCGGCTTGGGAACACCGGCTGAACGGGCTATCGTGGCCGTAGCCGGGAGAGCAAGGACATTGACCGAGTTCAGTTTTTTTTCGCGCTCGGCGGGTCTGAGCGTGGCCGAGATCGCTACGCTGACCGGGGCGGAGCCCTGTGCGGGAGCGGATCTGTCCCGCCGCCTGACCGGCATCGGTCCAGTGGACAGTGCCGGCGCCAACGACCTGACCTTCGTCAAGGATGCCAAATTCGCTCACGCGCTTGCCGCGACCGGGGCCGGCGCGGTGCTGACCAGCGAGCGTTTCGCGAGCCAGGCGCCGGGCAGCACCGCAGTGCTGCGCGTGGGCAATCCTTATGATGCCTTTGTCAAGGTCGTGCGCGAAATCTATCGCGGCGCGCTGCGCCCGACCTCGGTGTTCGGTACCGAAGGTGTCTCGCCCAAAGCAGCCGTGCATCCCTCGGCACAGTTAGAGCGTGATGTTACGGTGGATCCGTTCGCGGTCATCGGGCCGTCGGCCAGGATCGGATCTGGCACATTGATCGGCGCCCACGCCGTGATCGGCGATCATGTCCGGATCGGAAAAAATTGTGCCGTTGGCGCCCATTGCACGATCACCCATGCCCATCTCGGTGACGGTGTGGTGATCCATCCCGGTTGCGATATCGGCCAGGATGGGTTCGGTTATGTCTCCTCCGCCGAAGGCCACGTCAAGATTCCGCAGATCGGCCGCGTCGTCATTCATAACGACGTCGAGATTGGTTCCGGCACCCGGGTAGACCGTGGCGGAATGCGCGACACCGTGATCGGCGAAGGAACCAAGATCGATAACCTCTGCCAGATCGGGCACAATTGCGTGATCGGCCGTCATTGCATCATCGTCGCTCAATCCGGCTTCAGCGGCAGCGTGACCATCGAGGATTTTGTCGTGCTGGGAGCGCGCACCGGCATCGTCCCGCACGTCACCGTCGGCAAAGGCGCGATGCTGGCCGCGCGATCGTCCGTCTATGAAGACGTACCCGCCGGCGCCGTCTGGGGCGGCATTCCGGCCAAGCCGACACGGGAATGGATGCGGGAAATGGTCGTGCTGCAACGGCTGGGGGCGCAAGGCCGCACGAAATCCAAGGGCCGCGCGGTCTAGGCATGGTCGTTATGCGCGACACGCCATGTTCCATGGCAAATGCGCGAATCTTTGACTTGGCGGCCTGCGAAAAATCGGCATTGTGCAGACATGACCCAGGAAACCGAAACCCAGGCGAAGGCCGGTGCCATCATCATTCCGGTGACGCTGTTTGAGCAGAACTGCACCTTGCTATGGTGCGCGGCCACCAAAAAGGCTGTGGTGATCGACCCCGGCGGGGACGTTCTGAAGATTCAGGCGGCGATCAAGCAGGCCGAGGTAACGGTCGAGCAGATATGGCTGACCCACGGCCATATCGACCATGTAGGCGGCGCGGCCGAACTGCGCGACGCGCTCAAGGTGCCGATCGAAGGGCCGCATATCGCCGACAAATTCCTGCTCGACAATGTGGTGACGAGCGGCGCGAGGTTCGGCATGACCGGCGTGCGCGATTTCGCGCCCGATCGCTGGCTCGAAGAAGGCAACCAGGTCAGAATCGGCGAGTTGACTTTCGACATCCTGCACTGCCCCGGTCACTCGCCTGGCAGCGTGGTGTTTTTCAACAGGGAAATGCGCTTTGCCCATGTCGGCGACGTGCTGTTCAACGGCTCGGTCGGGCGCAGTGATATTCCCGGCGGCAACCATGCCGTGCTGATCAAGTCGATCACCGAGAAACTGCTGCCGCTCGGCGACGATGTCGGGTTCATCTGCGGCCACGGCGCTGGTTCCAGCATCGGCCAGGAGCGGTTGACCAATCCGTTTCTCACCGGCGCGATGTGAGGCCGCCGGTGAGAATTTGGAATTGACAGCGACGCCTTCGGTCCACGGCCGGGGGCTTGGTCGATCCGGTTGCGCCGTTATTTCATGAGACCCGCGGCGGTGAGCGCGCGCGTGATCACGCCGCCGACGTCAATGCCGCGGCGTCGCGGCGGTTCGGCGGGGGGCTTGAGTGTGGTCAGCGGCCAGAGCACCTTGGCGAGATCCGGCATCGGCACGGCGACCGGCGGGACCACCGCAGTGGCCTTCGCGGTTCGCGGTGAAGCCGTCGCAGGAGCCGCTGCTGCGGCTTCCCCGGGTTGACGAATCCAGTCGGTCAGGCCGAAGAAATTCGTAATGTGATACGAGGACGAGATGCCCGCCTCGATCAGGAACGCGCCCTGGGTGCCGTACCGTTCGTCGTTGTCGGCCGTCCCGAGCGGCGTGCCATGGGCCATATCGGTGATGGTGTAGGATTCGACGGCGGTTTCGCCGTCCGCATTCCACCAGATCTGCCGGGGATAGCCGTCGACGGAGCCCTCCGACATCGGCGCTGAAGGCAGGTCATGCACGTCGAGCCATTGCTTGACGATCTCATCGGCGTTTGCGGGATTGACCGTGCGATCGGCGCTGCCATGCCACACCGAGATTTTCGGCCAGGGGCCTCGATGATCTGAAGCGTTGCGCACCAGGTCTCCCAACTCACTGGCCGGGCGGGCGGGCGACTGAAACATCCCGTTCAACGCTTCCCGCACATTGGTCGCAACGCCGAACGGCAGGCCCGCGATAATGGCGCCGGCCGCGAAAACCTCGGGATAGGTGGCGAGCATGACCGAGGTCATGGCGCCGCCCGCCGAGAGTCCGGTGACAAACACGCGATGCGGGTCGACCCGATGGTCCCCCATCATCCGCGCGATCATCTGGCTGATCGAACAGGCTTCACCGCGCCCGCGCGTGGTGTCTTCCGGGTTGAACCAGTTGAAGCATCCGTTGGCGTTGTTCGAGGGCTGCTGCTCGGGCATCAGCAGCGCGAAACCATAGTGTTTCGCCAGTGTGGACCAGCCGGCGCCCAAATCGTAGCCGGCGGCGGTCTGACCACATCCGTGCAGAACGACGACCAAGGCGGGCGCCGGCTGCAGGCTGTCAGGCACGTAGGAGAACATTCTGAGGTCGCCGGGATTGGCTCCGAATCCCTTGATTTCGACCAGCGGGCTGCGGACACCTCGCCGCACGCCTCGCCCGAAGCCTTCAAACGCATTGATTCCATGCAGCCTGGGTAGATTCCGCAGGAATTCGACATTTTGGGCGAGGGACACCGGCAGCTCCTTGGCGAGAAACGTATAACGTCACCAAGAGCAGATAGTTGCTGCACTGCAAAATAAAAAGACCGTGTGCTGTCAGTCCCCCGGACTTGTGATCATCGTCCTTAATGGGCGCCGCGTGCCGCATCGACGACAGAAATGTGGCGGCGAACGAACGGCGCAAACGAAACAAGCAACAAGGTTTCGCGAAACTCTCGCGCGGATAGTTCATGGGCTCAACGGCGGCACCGCGGATGAGGTGTGGCGATCCGGTGACGGCGGCGACGGGTCACGATCAGCGACGCCGCGCTGCCGCGAAGAGAAAGAAGGAAGGGGGCGCCGCGCGGCGTATCGTGCAGAACTATTTCCGACAGGACGGTTCACGGCTTCCCGGGAGCCTTTGCACAGGACCGACAAAGGGCTACCTTCCGGCCTGGGCCAGGCCGATGACATCAACCCGGGCTTGCGATCGCTGCAAAGTCGCAGTCCGGCGGATCCACCGGGAGCAATCGGAGCAATTGCCATGTCCATGCAAAGTGTGGCTTCCCCCGCGATCAGGCTGACGCCGCCCGATCGCAATTCGCTGGCGCACATTCCCGGCGACGAGGGCTGGCCGATCATCGGCCGGACGCTGTCAATCCTCGCGGATCCCAAGGGTGAAGTCGAGCGGATGTCCGCGAAATACGGCCTCGTCTATCGCAGCCGCGTGCTCGGTGAAACCAGCATTACCGCGCTCGGACCTGAAGCCAACGAGCTTGTGCTGTTCGATCAGACCAGGCTGTTTTCCTCGACCTATGGCTGGGGAACGATCCTGGGCCGGTTGTTTCCCCGCGGCTTGATGCTGCTCGATTTCGACGAACATCGCCTGCACCGGCGTGCGCTGTCTGTGGCGTTCAAATCCGGTCCGATGAAGTCCTATCTTGCGGCGCTCGACGCCGGCATCAGGGAGCGCGTTGCGCGATGGCGGCAACAACCCGGTCCGATGCTGTTCTACCCGGCCATGAAGCAGTTGACGCTCGATCTCGCGGCCACTTCGTTTCTCGGCACCGGCATCGGACCTGACGTCGAGGAGATCACGCGTGCGTTCGTCGATATGGTAGCGGCGTCGATCGCTCCGATCCGCCAGCCATGGCCGGGCACGCAAATGGCGCGCGGCGTCAAAGGCCGCGCCCGCATCGTCGCCTATTTCTCGGAGCAGATACCGATCCGCCGCGCCAAGGGCGGCGAGGACCTGTTCTCGCAACTCTGCCGCGCCACCCACGAGGACGGCGCGCTGCTCTCGACCCAGGATATCGTCGATCACATGAGTTTTCTGGTGATGGCCGCGCACGACACGCTGACTTCGTCACTGACGTCTTTTGTGGCGGCCCTTGCCGACAATCCGCGATGGCAGGACAGATTGCGCGACGAAGTGAACGCGCTCGGCGTCGCGCCTGACGGCCCCACGACATTCGACAATCTCGAAGCCATGCCGCTCACCGAGATGGCGTTCAAGGAAGCGATGCGGCTGAGGCCGCCGGTGCCCTCGATCCCGCGGCGCGCGATGCGCGACTTCAGTTTTGGAGGCTATGCGATGCCCGCGGGCACGCTGGTCGGGATCAATCCACTGTTCACGCATCACATGCCGGAAATCTGGCCTGATCCCGACACGTTCGATCCGCTGCGTTTCACTGACGAGGCGCAGCGCGACCGCCATCGCTTCGCCTGGGTGCCGTTCGGCGGCGGCGCGCATATGTGTCTTGGGCTGCACTTCGCCTATATGCAGGCGAAATGCTTCGCGCGGCATTTCCTGCAGAATCTCAGCGTCTCGCTGCAGCCCGGCACCACGCCGGACTGGCAGATGTGGCCGATCCCGAAACCGAAAGATGGATTGCGCGTGACCCTTTCGCCGGTCGGATAAGCGGATCGGCGCCACGGCGCGAGCAAACGCTCCGCCGGGGTCCTTGCGCATCACAATTCACGCTTTACCCTGATCGAACGCCTTGCGCAGGGCGGCGAGGCCCTGTTGCTGTTGGGTCCAGTTGCGGCCGCCGGTGATGGCGCCATCGACCACCAGATCGTGACCGTTGATGAAGGAGGCTTCGTCGCTGGCGAGAAATACCGCGGCGTGTGCGATGTCCTCGGGCAGCCCGGCGCGCGGTATCGGCT
>JBAVEE010000730.1:0-2352 GCA_049587575.1 Bradyrhizobium sp. | reverse complement strand
TCGAAGTATGCTCTGCCGCTCGTCGGACGAACCAGGCCGCAAAGCACATCGAGCAGGGTCGACTTGCCGCAACCCGATGGCCCGACGACAGAAAAGAACTCGCCGCGGCGCATCACAAGGTCGATCGGGCCGAGGGCGTGCACTGCAGGCGGCCCCTCGTAACGACGAACGACCTCGTTCAGCACGACATGTGACTGCTCGCTCACGACCGGGCCGCTCATTGTGCGGCGCGCAAATCAGGCGGCAAATAGGAGGTATCGACGTATTTAGGCCAGTCGACATCACCCTTGATCTGTCCGGTGATCTGCAGACCCTCCACCATGTGGTTCATCCCGGTGTAATCGAGCCGGCCGTCGCTCCAATATTTTTCCTTGATGAGCTCGTGGATGTGGGCCCGGAAGAGATCAACGTTCGGATTGTTGTAGGCCCTGGCCGTAATGTCGGCGGACTCGTCCGGATGTTCCAGCGCATAGGCGAGCCCCTCGCGGCGGGCAACGATCAGGCCCTTGATGATATCGGGATGCGCCTTGGCATATTCGGCGGTCGTGATCATCACCGTCTGCATCATGCGCGGGTCCATTGTGTCCCGCACCATGAACAGAGGCTTCACCAGCTCCTTGTTCTGCGCGAAGACCAGTTCATCAGAGAAGCCGGCGTCGACCGCGCCGCTGCTGACGGCCGAGAGGTTGGCGCCGAGGTCGCCGGCCGGCACGAGTTTCACCTGCTGTGGGGTGATCCCGTTGGCCTTCAGCGCCATCAGGATCACCATGTTGCTCACCGAGCCAGGCGCGGTATAGGCAATTTGTTTGCCGATGAGATCCTTGATGCTCGTCAGTGCTGAATCCTTCTTTACCACCCACATCTGGTCGGCCACGGTCTGCGCGCCGGCACCGATGATAATGAGTTTCTGGCCGGAATTGATGGCCTGGACCGCTGCCGCCAGCGACACTTCCCCGAAAGGAATCCCGCCAGCCAACGTGTTGCGGACCGCGGTACCGCCGCCCGCTGCCGTCAGGATACCCGTGACATCCACGCCGTTCTTCTTGAAGAAGCCCCTCTCCATGGCGACCGCATAGGGCACCCCGTAGAATTGCCCGCCCCAATGAGTGACGGTGATCGTCTCGGCCAGTGCTGCCGGCGCTTTCCAAGCGACGACCGTCGCGACTAAACTCAGGACAAAGCTAACTCGAGCAAGCATTTTTCTCTTTGCCATGACGTGCTCCTGTTTGGATTGATCTGGCCTCACCGGCCATACCGCTTTTCGAAGGCGTGCACTGCGGGAAAGCCCATCAAATTATTCATCTCAGCGAACGGCAACATAGGGGCTTCGCTGCCTGTGCCTATTCCGGCTGTTTTGAGGTTGCGGTAGACAAGCTGCAGGGCGCCGGCCGCGGTCAGGAAGCCGGAACCGGGATATAGCGCAATCTTGAAGCCCATTGCCGCCAGCTCTGTCGTCGACAGATATGGTGTGCGGCCGCCCTCGACCATGTTCGCCAGCAATGCCGCGCCCTTGAAGGTCTCAGCGATACGGCGCAATTCCTCCAAGCTCTCAGGACTCTCGACGAAGAGCACGTCGGCGCCGGCATTGAGGAACCCCTCGGCCCTCCGCAAGGCTGCATCCATCCCCTCGGCGTACCGTGCGTCGGTCCGAGCAACGATGAGAAAGTCACGGCTTGGCCGCGCATCGACCGCGACACGGATCTTGGCGACGGCGTCATCGACAGGGATGACACGCCGGAATTCGGTGTGACCACATTTCTTCGGGAATTCCTGATCTTCAAGCTGGATGCCGGATGCGCCCGCGGCCGCATAGCCGCGCACGGTGCGGTCAACATTCAACAACCCGCCATAACCGGTATCGCCGTCGGCAATAAATGGAACGCTGATTGCGCCGGCGACACAGCGCACTCGGTCAAGCATCTCTGTGAACGTCGCGGTGCCGGCATCGGCGACGCCGAGCGCGGATGCGACGACGCCATATCCAGTCATGTAAAGCGCGTCGAAGTCCATACTCGCCGCCACTCTCGCTGAGATACCATCGTAGACGCCCGGAAGCGTCAAACAACCGTCCCTCTCCAGCAGCACACGCAATGTAGTTGCCCCAACCAAGCCGTCCTCCTGTCATTTTCCCAAAATCGGCGATGTCCTTGAATGGGCACCTGCCGCCATTTTTTAACCAGCATTCGGAACTCTAGCGCTGTGTTTTGAGCTAAAGCTTCGTTTCCCTCGATTTCTAAGGGTTGTCCGGTAAAAATCAATCCTATCAGCCTTCCCGGCAGCAAACACTCCGACCAACGCGATCCGATAGCTTTGGTAAGGCACTGCACCGAGTCGGATCTTTCGGCCCGAAAA
>JBAVEE010000729.1:0-2568 GCA_049587575.1 Bradyrhizobium sp. | reverse complement strand
AATCAGCGACGCGCCGATATCGACGATCCAGGGATTGATGTAGTTGGAGATCACGAACTGTGGGAGCGCGAACGTGACGCCGGTGACCAGGACCGCCGGCCAGACATCCTTCATGCCCTTCCAGCCGGCAAACGCCCATACCACCCAGAACGGCACGATCAGCGAGAACACCGGCAACTGCCGTCCGACCATCGCGCCGAGAATATAGGGATCAAGACCGGTCACCGAAGCGAGCCCCTGAATCGGGGTACCGAGCGCGCCGTAGGCAACAGGGGCGGTATTGGCGATCAGCGACAGGCCGGATGCGGCGAGCGGCGAGAAGCCGAGGCCGATCAGAACCGCCCCGGTCACGGCGACCGGGGTGCCAAAGCCGGAAGCGCCTTCGAAAAATGCCCCGAACGAAAACGCGATCAGCAGCAATTGCAGGCGCCGGTCCTCGGTCACACCGCCGATGGCACGCTGCAACAGGTCGAAACGCCCGGTTGCGACCGTGAGGCGGTAGAGGAAGATGACGTTCAAGACGATCCAGCCGATCGGGAAGAACCCGGCCACTACCCCGAGCAAACTGGCGCGAATCGACATGCCGGCCGGCATCGTGAAGACGAATATCGCGATGAGATTGGCGGCGATCAGCGCAATGATGGCGGCGATATGCGCCTTGACCTTGCCGCTTGCGATCAAAACCAGCAGCGTGACGACGGGTATCGCCGCGGCGATCGTCGAAAGCACGGTGTTGTTAAAAGGATTATAGACCTGATTCCACATTGCGATTCCTCCCCACGCCCTTATTCGGCGTCTCGACCCGCGTGAACGGTCGGTGCGCCTGGCGCGATTGCCGGGGTGTCCTTAGCAAAGCGCGCGATCGGAGGCGAATTGGCCGTGCCAAACCGCTCACAAACGCGCGAAGTATCAAGGCCCCCCGCCCCTCGCCCTTGCCGGTATGCTAGAGTTGACTACGAGGCCGGGACAAGCGAACGCGGGCCACAGCGATTACGACTTTAGTCTAAATCCTCCCAGTTATCCCGCCTTTCGGGCCTTTGGCATCGTCCCGGAGCATCCGCTCGACGCTCGCGCGCGATCTCGATCGAACGCTTCCCGGTTGTGACAGGTGTTGTAGTAAACCCGACAAGCAAAAAGAGCGGCAGCTTGCGCTGCCGCCCTTTTCCACGATCTCGATAGAACGATTACTTCAGATTGGTCATCGCGGTCAGGTCAGCCGAGAGCTTGACGATACCGGCCGCACCGCACCAGTTCGAGCCTGCGCCGCCCGGATTGATCGGTGTGACGCTGGCCGTTCCCGAAGCGTTGAAGGCACTCGTGAACGCGTTGCAGTCGCCCTTCGACAAGTTGGTGTCGGAGTAACGAAGATCGAGCGTGAACACCTTGTAGGTGAAGCCGATGCCGATATTCCAGGTGTTATAGCTGGCGTAAGGGATGCCCGCCGCGAAGTTACCAAAGGCGCTGACGACGCCGTAAAATGAATCCGATGTGCCGAGCCACTGCCGGCCGAACTCGCCGGACAGATACATGCCGACGCCGCTGGTGCCGAATGTCGTGCTGGGCGCGGTGTACTTGCCGGTGATCGACGCGTAGTTGCCCCAGGCGCCAGAGTTCAGGAAATTCGGCGAGTAGTACTCGTTGATGCCGAACTGCCAGTTGTCATTGATGGTGTAGTTAGCCTTGCCGTAGACTTCGACGAAGCTCACGTCCTTCTTCATCACGTTGCCGTTTGCGAGGAAGATCGTGCTGGTGCTGACACCGCAAACATTGCCGCCGGGAAATCCGCCGGTGAGGACGTTGTCGGCGCAGCTTCCGCCCGGATAGAGGTAACCCCAGACACCCACATCGAAGGCGAAAGCGCCGAAGGTCGGCCGAATACCGCCGTAGACATCGACTTCAGCGGCAGCACGGTTTGCAAAGGAGATGCTCTCGGCGGAGGTGCCGACATACAGCTGCAGGTCCTTGGTGACGTTATACCGCGGCTCGAAATAGGCCGCGACCGAAGGATTGTGATTGGACTGCGTGACCCCGCGGAAGACGTAGTCGCTCATCACGGCGCTGCCGAAAGCGATATCCCAGGGATCGAACGGCGCCGGCGGTGGCGCCTTGACGGCTTTCAGCGGCATATCCGCCGCAAAAGCCGACCCCGTCATCGCAAGCAGAGCCGCGACCATAACCATTCTTTTCATGACGATCCCCAGGTTTGAATATTAGTCCCGCTCCGACGTCCCATGGAAAGGCGGTAGCCGGCCGCAACTGAATTCCTTAATCTGCGGCCAATCTGATGCGCATCGCCCATCGCGGGAAGCAAAAAAGACGAGCATTTGCTGACTTTTTAGGCGTTACGATGATTGCGCGAAATGTTGTCAGCGGGTGTTGTATTCCGACAACAACTCTTACTGATTTCGGCGCCGGCTGGACGACTTTGGAGGCGAGACGCGGAATATGAGGCAGCCCGAACGACCCACGGACTGATCGAATCATCTGTCTTTCGCCGACCTGCGGCTTCGCCGATGTTGCCCCCTGAATCGGGTAGGAGGAAGCCTTGCGGCTTCCCCCTCCCACACC
>JBAVEE010000728.1:0-1654 GCA_049587575.1 Bradyrhizobium sp. | reverse complement strand
GGGTACTGGTTCAGGACCTCTTGATTGCAGAGACAATAAGGGAGTCGCGGGAGAGAGGCCAATTTCCGCAAATCGTCAGCCGCCCGGCCGGAAAATGCCCTGCCCGATTTCCCGCCTGATTTATTGTCAGCCGGGCGCCCGGCCGCTATAGCGGGGGGCGGGCGCGCAGTCGGGGGAATTCCCATGTCGGTTCAAATGGTTTTACTGCCGGTCTTCGTCCTGATCGGGCTCACTTTCGCTCTGCTGCTCTGGATGGGCGGCGCGCGCAGAAATGCGCTGGTCGGCGGCGAGACCAGGATCAAGGATATCGCGCTCGGACAGCCGAACTGGCCGGCCGGCGCCACCCAGATCGGCAATTGCTTCAGCAACCAGTTCGAACTGCCGGTGCTGTTCTACATCCTGATTGCGCTGGCGTTGCCGCTGCGCCATGCGGACCTTGTGATCGTGGTGTTGTCGTGGGTGTTTGTGGTGACGCGGCTGGTCCATGCCGGGGTATTCGTGACCTCCAACGATCTGAACCGGCGTTCGCTGGCGTGGTTCGCCGGCGTCGTGGTGCTGCTCGTGATGTGGATCTATTTCGCGCTGAAGATTCTGCTGTTGATCTGAGCGCCTTCCTTCTCGAACCGAAAGTTTTCAATGACTCCCGCAGCCCGCCTCTCCGCGGCCATCGAACTCATCGATACCATCGATGCCCAGCGCATTCCGGCGGCGAAGGCGCTGAAGGAGTGGGGCACCGCGCACCGCTTCGCCGGCTCCGGCGACCGCGCCGCGATCTCGGGCCTGATCTGGGACGTGCTGCGGCGGCGGGCTTCGAGCGCCTGGATCATGGACGAGGATACCGCGCGCGCGCGCCTTTTGGGCATGCTGAAACTCGAGCGCAGGCTCGACGCCGAGCAGATCGCGGCGCTGTGCGACGGCGGCCGTTTCGCGCCGGCGCCGCTGACCGATGCCGAGCGCGCCGCGCTCACCTCGCGTTCGCTCGCCGATGCGCCGGCGCCGATCGCCGGCGATTATCCGGACTGGCTCGACGGCTACCTCGCGCAGGTGTTCGGCGATGACCGCGTCGCGGAGGCCACCGCGATGGCGAGCCGGGCGCCGCTCGACCTGCGCGTCAACACTCTGAAGGCGAAGCGCGAGAAGGTGCTGGCGTCGACCGCGCATCTCGGCACGATGCCGACGCCATGGTCGCCGATCGGCCTGCGCATCGATCTGTCCGCCGATGCGCGTAATCCCGGCATTCATGCCGAGGAAGATTTCATCAAGGGCCATATCGAGGTGCAGGACGAGGGCTCGCAGCTGGCGGCCTTGCTGTCGGCGGCAAAACCCGGCGAGCAGGTAATCGATCTCTGCGCCGGCGCCGGCGGCAAGACGCTGGCGCTGGCCGCAATGATGCAGGGCAAGGGCCGGCTGATCGCGACCGACCACGACAAGCGGCAGCTCGCCCCGATCTACGAGCGGCTGTCTCGCGCCGGCGTGCACAATTGCGAGGTGCGGACGCCGAAGGGGCCGAACGATACGTTGAGCGACATTCACGCCTCCGCCGATCTGGTGCTGATCGACGCGCCCTGCACGGGAACCGGCACCTGGCGGCGCAATCCCGATGCCAAATGGCGGATGCGGCCCGGCGCGCTGGAAGTGCGGCTGAAGGATCAGG
>JBAVEE010000727.1:0-5247 GCA_049587575.1 Bradyrhizobium sp. | reverse complement strand
GGATTGCGCCGGTCCGAGGAAATCAGATCGTGGACGAAGTGCTTCTCGCTGGCCCACTCCCAAGAAGAGATGACGACGTTGCGCTCGATGCCGGACGGCCGCGGCGGCTTGTTCCTGGGCAATTCCCCTTTGGCCACCCGGTCGGTCCAGTCACCGAAATACTTGAACGGCACGCTGCCGAGCTGCCCGGCAAGCCGGTTCACCATCCACTCGCCGGTCTGCCCCGAACCAACGCGGCGTATCCAGGCCTCCTCGCCCGTTTTGAATTCGCCGAACGCCGCCGGAATGGTGCGGGTGGATTCCTGGCCAAGCTGATGGCAGCCGACGCAATCGACATTGTTCATCCGCTGACGCCAGATGTCCTGTGTAATTTCCTTCGGGATGTCCGTGCTGCCGCCAAAATCCTTGGCCGGCGGAATCTTCAGCATCGTGAACCAGTAGATCGCCGGATAATAATGTGCGGCGGAGGCCTCGTCAGGCGCCGGCACCGCGGTAAGAGTGAGGTGCTGGCCGGGCTTCGCGCGCAGCCTGGGCGAATCCACCAGACCATAGCCGCGAACCCACACCTCGTAGTTCACCTTCGGCGGCAGGTCGGGGATGACAAAGCGCCCCTGCTCGTCCGTGACGACGATCTTGGCGAACTTCGTCGGCAGCTCGGTGGTCTCCGCGATCACCCAAACGCCGGCTTCCGGACCGGCCGGACCGCGCACGACGCCGCCAATGTCGTCATTGTCGATCGCGACCGCGGCCTGCTGCGCACTGGCTGGCGCCGAAAGCGAGATGAGGCTTGCGGCGGCGATGGCCGTTACAATGAACGTGAAATACGAAAGGATCTGATTTTTTAAGTTCATGTTGCTCCCCATAAGGTCCCGGGCTTGACACCCTTTGTTGGCGTGAACCTACACGAACACCTCGCTAACGCCATAGCTTGCCGGTGGCGCTAACTTCGCACACGCCCGTCAAGTTGCGGGAACATCGTTCACCCCGCGTGTGGCCCGGTCCCTGGCCGGCTGAGCGTCAACAGCAGGCAGCGCGCCGCTCGGCTCGGATATCCCGAACGACTTCCGCTCAGTTGTCGGCGGACACCTGCCGTCCGCTTATGCCGATGAAATAGAGATTGCGAACATAGACCACGAGGCCGAGCGCCTGGCCCGCGATGAACACCGGGTCCCTGCGGTAAAGCGCATAGACCAGCAACAACGCGCCGCCGCCGATGGAAAAGAACCAGAACGCCACCGGGATCACGCTCCTGCGCGCGCGTTCCGACGCGATCCATTGCACCACGAAGCGCATCGTGAAAAATGCCTGCGCGACGAAACCGAGAACGACCCAGCCATCAAATTTGATGATGAATACGTCGTGCAGATAGCTGATGAGGTTGTGAAACAGCTCGGTCATAAGGTTACCTCGGTCGCAACGGGTGTCGGCTTCTTGCGGCGGATCAACCACCATACCCCCGCGAGATCCATGATTCCGATCCATAGCCGATCGAAGAAACCGTAGTTTGACACGCCGGAATGCCGCGGCCGGTCGATCACGTCGACATAGGCGATCTCATACCCTTCGCGGCGCACCAGCGCCGGCAGGAAACGATGAAGACCGTCGAAATAAGGCATCGCCAGGAACACCTCGCGCCGGAATGCTTTCAAACCACAACCGGTATCGCGGGTACCATCACGCAGGATGGCGTTGCGTACCGCGTTGGCGATGCGCGACTGGATTTTCTTGAATCCGGTATCCTTGCGTCCGACTCTTTGACCGGCGGCAAGGCCGACGCGCTCGCCCCCCTTTTCGATCGCTGCGATCAGATCCGGCAGAAATGCCGGATTGTTCTGGCCGTCGCCGTCAAGCGTTGCCACGATGACGCCACGCGCGGCGCGAACTCCGCTGCGCACCGCGGCCGACTGGCCCGACGATGTCGCGTGGCGGATCTGGCGCAGATTTCCGCGCTGCTTCATGATCGCCGCAAGCCGCTCGGAGGTTGCGTCGGTTGAACCGTCATTGACGTAGATGATTTCATAACTCCATCGACCGTCGAGGGCGGCGGCGATCTCGACGATCAGGGGAGCAACGTTCTCGGCCTCGTTGCGCACGGGGACAACGATCGAAACGGCAGTCTCGGCTGTGTCAGACGAAGGCAATTCAACACTCACCGTTTGAGTTGGCCAGCCACCGGCAGCGCTTGCGCCCGGCATTTACGGCGTCCGCTTATTATGGGGCTGAAGCCTCGCGGGCAACCCTTTTAAGGCGGTTCAGAGCGGGCCCGGCAAGCGGCGAAATTGCGCCGTCGCGGCCGATGGCGAACCCCAGACGGCGCGCCGCGAACCAGTACCGCACGCACATCGCGCCGACCACGCCGATCAGCGCCCCCGCCACCACATCGCTGGGATGATGGGCCAGAAGCGCCAGGCGAGTGAAGGCGATCAGGAGGACGTAGGCGAACATTGCGCCCCGCGCCGGCGGCCAGACCGCGCCTACCGCAAACGCGAGCGCGAAGCTTGTGACGGCATGTCCGGATGGAAAGCTGGCATAGGCTTCGGTTCCGGCGAAGTGGACGAAGTTGAAGGGGTCGGCCTTGCCCCCCACGAACGGCCGGCCGCGGCCGACGATCCATTTGATCAATTCACCGGCGAGCAGCGGCACCAGCACGGCGAAGAACAGGAATTGCAGGCGCAAGCCGAAGCTCAGCAACCGGGCGCGCGAGGCGCCCCGCAATGCCGGCGCGGCAAGGGCGACGGCAAGCAGCATCGCGGCCAGGACACCCAGCACATAGGCGTCCTTGCCGAATTCGGTCAGGATACGAACCGGCCACAGGCTCGCCGTGCCGCGGGGCGGCATCAGGCCGATCTCCCACGCATCGACTCCAACCATCAGTGCGATGATGATCACGCCGACGGTCGCCGTTATCAGGAGCGCGTGACGCGCCAATCTCCGCGCCGCCTCGGCGCGTCTCGTATGGGACGGCGGACGCACGAGTTGCGCCAGCGACGTCAGCACCAGGTCGAAGAAGCGCGCGAGGTAATTTGAGGATTCGCCGGCGCCGGCCTGAGCGGACATCCTACTCCGTACCTTCGGACCGGAAGATCGCTATCGAAATCGCTCTGCCTTGCGAGATATTATAACCATCGATGCGGGCGGCCACATCGTAGCGCAACCCGATGGCTTCGGCGCGCTGCGCAAACCCGCGCTCCGAACGTTGCTCCACCAGTGCGAAGCGGCAACTGCCCTGCCCCAGGAAATCCGCAGCACCCGATCCATCCGTCAGCACCGTCGAGGTGCCGGTCATGAAGACCAGGCTCGGCTCATGAAAGCCGGCGGCGGCGGCTTTCGGCCCGACACAGGCGACGTTGCGAAGCGCGTGGGCAATTTCGGCGCTCGGAAACAGCGGGCTCAGTGCCGGCACGACGACGCCATAGATGGCCACGGCCAGGAACATCGCCGCGACCACAGCATTCAGCAACGAGCGCTCAGCGCGATTGTCGTCATAAAGCCACCACGCAAACAGTCCGAAGATGAGGGCCGCCGCCACGAACGGCCACGCCAGGAATACCGGCTGGCGCGTCAGGGTGACTGCTCCCACGACGGCGATTATGGAAGCAAGCGCAGGAACGACAAACCACCAGGCCGCCCCGCGCATCAACCAGGATCGCGACAATACGCGGCGCTCGAGGGCACCGACGGTGAGAATGGCGATCGCCGGATAGAGCGGCAGCACATAATGCGGCAGCTTGGTCAGCACCAACTCGAACACGATCCAGGAAGGAACCAGCCAGGCCAGCAGGTACTGCGCGCCGGGCTCTCGCCTCGCCCGCCAGACGGCCGGCACAGCCATTCCCGCCAGCGGCGCGCCCGGCCAGAATGTCACCCAGAACAGCAGCAGATAGACACCGGGCGGCGCGCCGTGAGATTCCTGCGCCGCCAGCTTGCTCAACATGTCGCCGCCGATGGAATCCGCAAAGAACGCGTCGCCGGCGCGCCAGAAGATTGCAACGAACCAGGGCAGCACCAGAACCAGGAGCCAGGTCAGGCCCCATACCGGACGTAACCGCCAAAGCCACGCGGCGGACCGGTCGAGAATCGCCAGGGTGACGATCGTCAGCCCCGCAAACATCAGGATCAGCGGCCCCTTGAGCAGGATCCCGCCTGCGAGGGCCGTCCAGAAGATCGCCGGCCATGTCCATGGCGGGTGCACGGGATCCTCGCCCCGCTGCCAGGACAAATACACCCGCGCCAGAGCGCCCATCGCCGCGACAACCGTCAGCAACAGCATGGCATCGGTTTTGGCGAGCCGAGCCTCGACGCCAAGCAAGACCGAACTGGCCATGATCAGTCCGGCAAGAACGGCGCCGCGCCGCGTGACGAAAGCCAGCGCCGTCCAGTAAGTCAGAAGCACGGCTCCGAGCGCGCCGAGCAGGGACGGAACGCGGTACAGCCAGATGCGGACCTGCGCCCGCGGCAGCCCGAGCGCCGACGCGGTTTCAACCGCGGCCGCCTGAAGCCAGTAGATGCCAACCGGCTTCTTGTAGCGCACATCATCCTGGAACCGGATGTCAACGAAATCGCCGCTTTCGACCATCTGCTTGGTCGCCTGCGCGAACCGCGCTTCATCGCGATCAATCGGAGGAATGCTGAAGAATCCCGGCAGGAACAGCAGGAATCCGCATAGCAGCAGAAACGCGACGGCGCGGAGGTGGCTGCCTGTCACAAAATCGAGCACGCCGATCAGCCGGCTGCCCGGATCTACCCGGTTCTTGGGCTCGCGCGGTCGTCCAAATCGGGGTCGGGCATAGGTCTCGGCCATCGGCTTCGCATACGCCGAAACCACCATGGGGACAACCGGTTAGCGAGGCTCTATTGAATTCTGACCACAACTGTGTCCGCGGCGCCCTTGGCATCTATCACCGTCAACCTAGCAAAGCCCGGACCGGGTGGATCAATCAGGCGCCGACGGCGGCCGTCGATTTCGCCGACCGACACACCGTTGACGAGCATCGTCATCGGAAGCACGCCACCGGCGACCCTCACCGGCATTGCGGAGAATGGCGTGCCGCCCGCGCTGGATGCATCGATCCGCGAGCCGTTGAGCGGAAACTGGATGCGCGGCGCTTGCTCTCCATCGGTTCGGAGCAGTTCACCGACGGGCCGATATCGTCGCAGCGGCAGCGGAAGTTTGACATTGCTCGCCAGCAGCGTGCCCCTCGGCGGCTTCGGCAATGGCGCCGGCAATTTTCCGGTACGGGCGAAGGC
>JBAVEE010000726.1:0-2483 GCA_049587575.1 Bradyrhizobium sp. | reverse complement strand
GCCGAGATCGCCGCGATCGAGCACGACCCGGCGACGCCGGATTTCGCCAACACCATCACAGCGCTGGAGCGCTCCGGAAAACTACTGTCCCGGGTGGCGGCGGTGTTCTACGACTTGGTGTCGGCGCACTCCAATCCGGCGCTGCTCGAGATCGACAAGGAGGTGTCGCTCAGGATGGCGCGGCACTGGAACCCGATCATGATGAACGCGGTGCTGTTCGGCCGCATTGCGCTGCTGCACGACAACCGCGCCGCGCTCGGGCTGACAAGCGAGCAGAATCGGCTGCTGGAGCGCACCTATACGCGTTTCCACCGCGCCGGCGCCGGGCTCGACGAGGCGGCAAAGACGCGGATGGCCGGGATCAACGAGCGGCTGGCCCACCTCGGTACCACCTTCAGCCACCATCTGCTCGGCGATGAACAGGACTGGTTCATGGAACTCGGCGAGGCCGATCACGACGGCCTTTCGGATAGCTTCATCGCAGCGGCAAAGTCCGCCGCCGATGAACGCGGCCTGGCCGGCAAGGCGATCGTGACGCTGTCGCGGTCCTCGGTCGAACCGTTCCTGAAGACCTCCGGCCGCCGCGAGTTGCGCGAGAAGGTCTACAAGGCGTTCACCGCGCGCGGCGATAACGGCAACGCCAACGACAATAACGAGATCATTGTCGAGATCCTGAAGCTGCGCGAGGAGAGCGCCGGACTGCTCGGCTATCCGACCTTCGCCGCCTATCGGCTGGAGGACTCGATGGCCAAGACGCCGCAAGCCGTGCGCAGCCTGCTGGAGCGGGTCTGGAAGCCGGCGCGGGCCCGGGCGCTGGCCGATCGCGATGCGCTGCAGGCGCTGGTGGCGGAGGAGGGGAGCAATTTCGCGCTGGCGCCCTGGGACTGGCGCTATTACGCCGAGAAGCTCAGGCAGCGCCGCGCCAATTTCGACGATGCCGCGATCAAGCCTTATCTGGCGCTCGACCATATGATCGAGGCCGCGTTCGACTGCGCCAGCCGCCTGTTCGGTCTCAGCTTCTCCGAGCGGAAGGATGTTCCGGTCTGGCATCCGGACGTGCGGGTCTGGGAGGTGAAGGACGCGGCCGGCAAGCACAAGGCGCTGTTCTACGGCGACTACTTCGCCCGGGCCTCCAAGCGCTCCGGCGCCTGGATGACGTCCCTGCGCGACCAGCAAAAACTCGATGGCGATATCGCTCCCCAGATCATCAACGTCTGCAACTTCTCGAAGGGCGCCGACGGCGAGCCCTCGCTGCTGTCGCCGGATGACGCGCGCACGCTGTTCCACGAATTCGGCCACGGGCTGCACGGGATGCTGTCGGACGTGACATACCCGTCGCTGTCGGGCACCAGCGTGTTCACCGATTTCGTCGAGCTGCCCTCGCAGCTTTACGAGCATTGGCAGGAACAGCCGCAGGTGCTGCGGCAATTCGCCCGGCATTACCAGACCGGCGAACCGCTGCCGGACGACCTGCTGAAGCGCTTCATCGTCGCGCGCAAATTCAACCAGGGCTTTGCCACGGTCGAATTCGTCTCCTCGGCGCTGATCGACCTCGAATTCCACACCCAGCCGGCTTCCGCGAGCCTGGATGTGCGGGCGTTCGAGCGCAATGAGCTTGAAAAAATCGGGATGCCGGCCGAGATTTCGCTACGCCACCGGCCCCAGCAATTCGGCCATATCTTCTCCGGCGATCATTATGCCTCGGGTTACTACAGCTACATGTGGTCCGAGGTCATGGATGCCGACGCCTTCGGCGCCTTTGAGGAGGCGGGCAACATTTTCGACCCCGCCGTCGCCAAACGCCTGCATGACGACATCTATTCGTCGGGCGGCTCGCGCGATCCGGAAGATGCCTATGTCGCGTTCCGCGGCCGGGAGCCGGAGCCCGACGCGCTGCTGCGTCGCCGCGGCCTGCTGGAAACACCCGAGGCGGCCTGATGAGCATTGCGATGCGCCGCTTTCTGGGTTTGCTGCTGTTGACCGGCGCGCTGGCGCTCGGCGCAAGGGCGGCGGATGCGCATCCGCATGTCTGGATCACGTCAACCAGCGAACTGATCTACGCCCCGGACGGCTCGATCACAGGCGTGCGCCACGCCTGGACCTTCGACGACATGTTCTCGACCTATGCGTTGCAGGGCATCGAGACCAAGACCAAGGGCGTCTACAGCCGCGAAGAACTCGGGCCGTTGGCGCAGACCAACGTCGAATCGCTGAAGGAGTTCGGCTTCTTCACTTTTGCCAAGGCGGACGGCAAGAAGGAGAAATTCCAGGAGCCGGTCGATTACTTCCTTGAGGTCAAGGATGGCTTGCTCATTCTGCACTTCACGCTACCGCTCAAGACACCCGCGAAGCCGAAGGAATTGGCGCTGGAGGTGTTTGATCCCTCGTTCTTCGTCGACTTCAAATTCGCCGACAAGGACCCGGTCAGGCTGGTCGGGGCTCCTGTCGCCTGTCAGCTCAACTTTCAGCGTCCGAACGACGGC
>JBAVEE010000725.1:0-2304 GCA_049587575.1 Bradyrhizobium sp. | reverse complement strand
TGCAGGATGTCGCGGATCACCGCCCCGGTCGGCGAGGTGACGACGCCGATCACTTCCGGCAGCCATGGCAGCAGTTGCTTGCGCGCCTCGTCGAACAGCCCTTCGGCGCCGAGCTTGCGCTTGCGCTCTTCCATCAGCGCCATCAGCGCGCCGATCCCGGCGGGCTCGATCGCTTCAATGACGATCTGGTATTTCGACGAGCCGGGATAGGTCGTGAGCTTGCCGGTGGCGATGACCTCAAGCCCTTCCTGCGGCTTGAAGCGCATCCGGCCGTGGACGCCCTTCCAGATCACCGCCTCGATCTTGGCGCTCTCGTCCTTCAGCGCGAAATAGCAATGCCCGGAGGAATGCGGCCCGCGGAAACCTGAGATTTCGCCGCGCACCCGGACGTGGCCGTAGGCATCCTCCACCGTCCGCTTCAGGGCGGACGACAGTTCGGACACCGTGAATTCCGGCGCGTTGATCAGGGTTTCCGCTGGGGGCATCTTGATTCGGCTCTTTCGGGTAGACGCCCAAGTTTAAGGATTTTCGCATCCCGCCGCCAATCCGGACCTTGTTTTTCCATTAACTCTGTATTACAGAGTAATCTGTAATTTTGATAATTGGAGGAAGATCATGCTGGAATGGATGATTTGGTTCCCCCTGAAACTGGTGCGCTGGGGTCTCGCCATCATCGGTTTCGCCGGCCTGGTGCTGGGTACGCTGATTGCCTCGCCGCTGCGGCGGCCGCCCGAACTGACCTCGATTTCGACGACGGCGAGGGCCGTCGATCGCAGCACCATGCCCGCTATCGAGCGGTTTCAGGCGCGCGACGGCACCGTGCTGGGTTTCCGGCACTATCCGGCCCGCCCGCCGGCGAGCGCGCAGGTCGCCATTGTGGTGCACGGCTCGTCGGGATCGAGCATCGCCGTCCACGCGCTGGCAAAGGGGCTCGCCGAGCACGGCGTCGAAACCTACGCGCCGGACATTCGCGGCCATGGCGCATCCGGCACGCGCGGCGATATCGTCTATCTCGGTCAGCTCGAGGACGACCTTGCCGATTTCGTCGGCCTGATCCGCAAGACCAGCCCGGCCGCGCCGCTGACGCTGATCGGTCATTCCTCCGGCGGGGGGTTCGCGCTGCGTGTCGCCGGCTCGCCGCTGCAGAGCCTGTTCCAGCGCACGGTGCTGCTCGCGCCCTATCTCGGCTACGACGCGCCGTCGAGCCGCCGGGACGCCGGCGGCTGGGCCAGTCCGGACATTCCGCGATTTCTCGGCCTGACGGTGCTGCGCCACCTTGGAATCCTCTGCTGTGAATCGCTGCCGACGATTGCGTTCGCGGTGGCCCCGGACAGCAACGCGATCCTGGCATCGACCTATTCGTACCGCCTGATGCGCAATTTCGGCAGTTCGCCCGATTATCGCGAGGATCTTTCGGCTGCAACCAGGCCGGTCGCGGTGTTCGCCGGCGCCGCCGATGAACTGATGGTTCCCGCCAAATACAGGGATGCCGTCGGTCAACGCGCCGCGGTCACGTTGATCGACGGCGTCAATCACATGGGCATCGTCAGCGACCCGCGGGCCGTCTCGGCGATCGTCGATGACGTGGTCAAAGCGGGCAATGGCTCATGACCGGCATCGATCCCCGGGAAGCCGCCTCGGCGCTGTTGGACATCGACGATATCGTCCGCCGCGTCCGTCAATCGCAGATCTATGATACCGCAAGCCGGTCGATGATCCTTTGGGGCGGGCTGGTATTCGCGGGCAACCTCGTGACGTCCCTTGCGCCCCGCTACGCCGACTACGCGTGGATTTTGGTTTATGTCGCGGGAATAGCGGGCACGGCTGCGGTCAGCGTGTTCAGTCGCGCACGGGCCGGGCTGCGCGGCTTCGATCCCAGGATACTCGCCGCATACCTGATGTTCTTCGCCTTCGGCTTTTTCTGCGTGAGCGTGCTCGGCCACTTCACGCCGCGCCAGCTCGGAACATTTTGGCCGATCTATTTCATGCTGATGTACTGCATGGCCGGGCTGTGGTTCGGTTACGCCTTCATCGCGATCGGTCTCGCCGTCACGGCGCTGACGCTGGTCGGCTATTTCTTCATCGGCGCGGCGTTCCCGCTGTGGATGGCCTTCGTCAACGGCGGCGGGCTCATTCTGGGCGGCTTCTGGATGCGCCGGAGCTGACCGATGGCCGAACTCGACGACATCATCCACCAGCCGCTGCGGCTGAAAATCATGGCGGCGCTGAACGCGCTGCCATCAGGCGCGGGACTGGAGTTCTCCCGGCTGAAGAAGCTGACCGGCGCCACCGACGGCAATCTCG
>JBAVEE010000724.1:0-2450 GCA_049587575.1 Bradyrhizobium sp. | reverse complement strand
ATTGAAGGCTGAAGGCGCATGCGGCTCTTCTTCTGCGCTCCGCCACACAGCAAGCCGAGCATTTTTTCTTCACCAATATCTTTCGATCCTGCCGCTCGTTATGCAAGCTGCGATGCAGCGTTACTGCCCATCAAATCGCGGACGGCAAAATGTCGCAGTTGGGTCAATCTCGATCGAATTGGGCTGTCCGCGCCATGTCCGGTCTACCCCTATTAGCGACCGGATAGCGGACATCCCGGATCGGCAGCTTCGCGCCAAAGCACTAAATCGCTGCGCGGTAGCCCGCTGAAGCGGGTGGCTGATCTGCGAGCGCGGTAACCAGACGAGAGATTGAGGATAGCAGGCCGGGTGCCCTGTCTTGAAGATCGAGGTGTCGTCAACCTCATCCAAGACAGGAGTTGCCCATGAGTACGGTTACGGTCAGCCCGTTGCGCCAGCGCATGATCGAGGACATGAATGCGCGCCAGCTCTGCGCGGGGACGCAGAGGGGCCATATTCACAGCTGCAAGCGGTTTGCTGCGTTTCTCAAGCGATCCCCGGATACGGCCACAGCGGAGGATATCCGCCGGTTTCAACTGCATCTTTCCGAGACGGGCGCGAGCATCTGCAATCGCAACCGCATCATGACCGGGTTGCGGTTCTTGTTTCGCGTGACGTTGCGGCGACTGGATCTTGCGGCCGAGATTTATCACCTCCGTGAGCCACAGAAGATTCCGCTGGTGATGAGCCAGGACGAGACCCGGCGCCTGCTCGCGGTCGCGAGCAGCCTCAAGGTTCGCGTGCTGCTCAGTCTCGGCTATGGCTGCGGCCTGCGCGCCGGCGAGGTGGTCAGGCTGAAGGTCAAGCACATCGACAGCGCGCAGAAGATCATTCGGGTCGAGCAGTCCAAGAGCCGCAAGGACCGCAATGTCATGCTGTCGCCCGACACGCTCGACCTGCTGCGCCAATGGTGGAAGACGCGCCGGCGGGGTTTCGATTCCACAACCCCGGTGGAGGAGCGCTGGCTGTTTCCAGGTCAAAGGTCCGGAAAGCCGATGACAACCCGCCAACTCAACCGCCTGTTCCATGAGGCGGCCGATGCGGCCGGAATCCGCAAGGGCGTAACGCTCCATGCGCTTCGACACTCCTTTGCCACCCATCTCCTTGAACGTGGCACCGATATTCGCGTTATCCAAGCGCTGCTGGGGCACGACAAATTGGACACGACAGCGCGCTACGCCCGCGTCGCCACCGGCATGATCGCTGGCATCAAGAGCCCGCTCGACCTGCTGTCGCAGCCTTGCAAGAAGCTCAAGAAGAACAGCAAAGACCAGCCGCCGACGTAACGGCCCACGGTCATGTCTCGCCCGGTGCTGGAGGTCGCGGATATCTTCCGCGACCACGGAACGGCATGGCGTCGTGCCAATGTCGGTCACGTCAGCCTCGACCAGATGAAGGTGATGTCGGCCATCGAGCGCTGCCGCACGGCGGCGCTCGGCGGCCATGTGGCGCGCTGCGAAGATTGCCCGCACACGGTCATCGCTTACAACAGCTGTCGTAATCGCCATTGTCCGAAGTGTCAGGGCACGGCCGCCAAGGAATGGCTCACCGCGCGCGAGGCCGATCTGCTGCCGGTGCCGTACTTTCATGTGGTGTTCACGCTGCCGGCCGCCATCGCGGACATCGCCTATCAGAACAAGGCCGTGATCTATGACATCCTGTTCACGACATCGGCCGAGACCATGACTACCATCGCGGCCGATCCCAAGCACCTCGGCGCCCGCATCGGCATCACCTCGGTTCTCCACACCTGGGGCTCGGCGCTGACGCATCATCCCCATGTCCACATGATCGTGCCGGGCGGCGGCATCTCCATTGATGGCACGCGGTGGGTACCGTGCAGGCCAGACTTTATCCTGCCCGTGAGGGTTCTCTCGTGCCTGTTCCGGGGATTGTTCCTGGCCAAGCTCGTCGCCGCCCACCGGGCCGGACGTCTCAAGTTTTTCGGCGTCCACGCCCGCCTCGATAACATCAGAGCCTTCAAGGCGTATCTGGCGCCGCTGCGCAAGATCGATTGGGTGGTCTATGCCAAGCGGCCGTTCGGCGGCCCCAGGGCCGTGCTCGCCTATCTGTCGCGCTACACCCACCGGGTCGCCATCTCCAATCGCCGCCTGATCACAGCCGACCACACCGGCGTCACCTTCAAGTTCAAGGATTACCGCATTGAGGGACCCGGCCGTTACACCACCATGACGCTGTCGACCCACGAGTTCATCCGACGCTTCCTGATGCACGTGCTGCCCGGGGGCTTCCACCGCATCCGGCACTACGGACTGCTGGCCAGTGGCACCCGCGCCGCCAACATCGCGCGGGCGCGTGAACTGCTCGCCGTGCCGGTCCGCTCCGAACAGCAAGATGCCTCAGAAGCCCCAGCGGCCGACGAACCCCGCATGCTGCCACGACCGTGCCCC
>JBAVEE010000723.1:0-1760 GCA_049587575.1 Bradyrhizobium sp. | reverse complement strand
GGCGAAATGTGAATGGAAGCGCGCGTCCGGGAACATCACAAAATGCTCAAATCTGGCGCGAATTGGCCTGATTTGTCTTGAATGCGCCGCTATCTTCAGCCATCAGCCGTTAACGATCCAGTGTCGGCTTGGGGCTATACAAGAGCGATGATGACCAAACGCATTCTGACGATTTGTGCTGCCGTTTCTGCCGCCTTGGCGGCAGGCGCGGCGGGAACCTCGCTTGCGTCGGCGCAGGGCTATCCGGTCCCCCCCGGCGGGGTCTATTCGACGAACCCGCCGGCTGGCTCTCCGGCCGATTACCGCGCGCCGCGACCGGCGGATTTCGACGCCCTGGAAGACGACGACGGTTCGAATATGCCGAGTTCGACCGCGCTGCCGCCGCCCGGACCGGTGCTTTCGCCCGATGATCCCCGGTATGGCCGGCCGATGGCTTCTCGGCCGGTTTATTCCGACCGCGGCCCGGTGCTTTCACCCGACGACCCCCGCTACGGCCGGCCGATGGGGGCGCCCCCGGTTTATTCCGACCGCGGCCCGATCCTTTCACCCGATGACCCGCGTTATGGCCGCCGGGATGGACCGCCGCCGGTAATCTACTCCGATCGGCCCGCCGGTCCCCCGCCGCAGTCCTACGGCGATAACCGGGTTCCGGGATCAGGCTATATCTACCCGGATGAGGATAATCGCGCGCTTCGCCCGCCTGGCGTCGTCGCGGCGCCCGGCAACGTCACCGGAACCGTGCAACAGCAGCCGCCCGGAGCCCAGCCGCCACAGGGACCTGATGGCAGACCGCTGGTGCTGTCCGCGCTGCCGCCGGAGGAACAGCCGGAAGTGGCGCCGGCCCAGTTGCCCCCGAATTTGCGCCGGCAGGAGGTCGCCTTCGTCACCAAGGAACCGCCGGGAACGCTGATCGTCGATACGCCGAACACCTATCTCTATTACGTGCTGGGCAATGGCCGCGCGATTCGCTACGGCGTCCGCGTCGGCCGCGACGGCTTCACCTGGACCGGCGTGCAGAAGATCTCGCGCAAGGCGGAGTGGCCGGATTGGCATCCGCCGCCGGAAATGATCGATCGTCAGCCCTATCTGCCGCGTTTCATGGCCGGTGGCCCCGGCAACCCGCTGGGGGCGCGCGCGATGTATCTCGGCAATACCGTCTATCGCATCCACGGCACCAACCAGCCTTCGACGATCGGCAAGTTCGTCTCGTCGGGCTGCATCGGCATGCTGAACGAGGACGTCTCGGACCTGTTCGATCGGGTCAAGGTCGGCACCCGCGTTGTTGTGCTTCCGGGCGGCCCGCCGCCGGGAACCGCAACCGCCTCGGCGGCGCCGATGCCCGGATCGAATGCCGGGTCAGTTCCTCCGCCGAGCGTTCCCGGCACGCAGCCGACCGTGGTGCCGCCGCTGCCCGCGCCGGTGACGGTGCGCTAGACCCGCTGCGAACGAGACAAGGATTGTTTCGAAGGGCGCGCTACGGTGCGCCCTTTTTGTTTGTATCGCGTCATTGCCGGCGCGAGCGAAGCCGTCCTGAAGACAACCAGGCGAGAACGGATGCTTCGTCGCAGATCCATCGGGCGGGCCTTCGCGCGTCCCGCTGGCTCTTGGCAATGACGAAGGTGCCCTTCGGTCCTGTCCTTAAGCCAGCCGCCGCACCGGTTCGCCCTTGAACCAGGCATCGATGCCTTCGACCATCTGGCTGTAATGGGCGACAAAGGTTTCCCGCGTGACGTAGCCGAGATGCGGCGTCAGCACGAGGT
>JBAVEE010000722.1:0-2612 GCA_049587575.1 Bradyrhizobium sp. | reverse complement strand
GGCCGGTGCGTTTCCGCAGCGAGACAGGAGGCCGTGAGATATTGACATATGCCATGGCATATGCCACATGATAAATGATGAGCGAACGCCACGTTAAACTCTTCAAGAATGGGCGGAATCAGGCCGTGCGGATTCCGCGCGAATTCGAGCTGCCCGGAGAGGACGCTATCATCCGAAAAGAAGGGCAGCGGCTGATTATCGAGGCGGCCCCGCCGAGATCGCTTGTGGCCGTCCTTGCGACGCTTCAGACGCTCGACGAGGATTTTTCGCCGATCGAGGATGTTCCCGCAGATCCCGTCGATCTGTGACGATGCGATTCTTGCTCGACACAAATATTGTATCGGACCTGGTGCGGCACCCACGCGGAAAAATCGCGGGCCGTATATCCGACGTGGGAGAAGACGACGTCTGTACAAGCATCGTCGTGGCGGCCGAATTGCGATATGGCGCCGCCAAGCGAAATTCTTCGCGGCTTACCGCGCAGCTCGAAGCTGTGTTGGGCGCCTTGGAGGTTATAGCTCTTGAACCGCCTGCTGACGCCATGTATGGCCTCATAAGAGCAGACTTGGCGCGATCCGGTCAGCCGATTGGCGGAAATGATTTGCTGATCGCCGCTCACGCACTGGCGTTAGGTCTCACGGTGGTCACCGACAACGAACGCGAGTTTTCGCGAGTCGAAGATCTGAGGGTCGAAAACTGGCTGCGGTAAGGTCGATCGTCGACGTCAGGGCATACGTCGGGTCACCCATTGCGATATCGCAATTCTTCCGGCGAGCCCGTTTGACTTTCGATTAAAATGTAGATACAAAATATTTCATGAAAATCGTGTGGGACGAACCGAAGCGCCTCGCCAATCTTGACAAGCACGGGCTGGACTTCGCCGATCTCAACGAGACCTTCTTTGACAGCGCTCTGGTTTTGCCATCGCACCAGAACCGATGGCTCGGCATTGGAAAAAACATGCACGGCGTGATCGTCGTGGTGTTTGTTGCCTTGGGTAAGGAGGCCGTTAGCCTGATCAGCGTGCGCCCAGCCAGCAAGAACGAAAGGAAACTCTATGCCAAATCTTAAGAAGAGGGGCTACAGCGCTCGCGATCTTCGGGATGTCAGCGATAGCCCCGAATTGACCAGGGAAGATTTTGCCAAGGCTAGGCCATTCGCTGAAGCCCTTCCTGAGTTGGCGGCGTCGATCCGAAAAGGCCGCGGTCCGAACAAGGCGCCTACCAAGAAACTGGTATCTCTCCGTTTGTCCGGTCAGGTGATCGATGCATACAGGGCGAAAGGACCAGGCTGGCAATCCAGGATTGATGCTGATCTACGAAAGATCAATAAGATTAGATGAAGCCACAAGCCGCCCCCGTGGGGCGCTAGCGCCACGGCTCTCAACCGCAAATCGGCCGCGAGTTGGCCATGCTTTGACTATACCACCTTGGCTTGCCGCAAGCTTCCGACCTCATCGGCGGTAAACCCAAACTCGGCGAGCACCTCATCGGTCTGCTCGCCGAACTCCGGCGGCCGCGCCGCCATCTTGCTTGGCGTGCGCGACAGCGTGACTGGCTGGCCGATCAGGCGGATGTGACGGCCCTCGGCGTTGGGCACGTCCTGCGCGATGCCCAGGTGCTGAACTTGCGCGTCCTCGAACATCTGGTCGATGGAATAGATCGGGCCGCAAGGCACGCCGGCGGCGTTGAGCTCCTTCACCCAAGTGTCGGTGCTCTTCTTTTCGGTGAGCATGCCGATCTCGGCGTTGAGGGCGTCGCGATTCTTCGAGCGCGCCGGCGCGGTGGCGTAGTCGGGATTAGTGACCCACTCGGGCGCGCCGGCTGCTTGTGCAAAGCGTTCCCAGATGCGCCCCCCTGTGGTGGCGATGTTGATGTAGCCGTCGGAAGTCTTGAACACGCCGGTGGGAATGCTGGTCGGGTGGTTGTTGCCAGCCTGTTTGGCGACTTCCCTTTCCATCAGCCAGCGCGCGGCCTGGAAATCCAGCATGAATATCTGTGCCTGCAGGAGCGAGGTCTGCACCCACTGGCCTTCTCCCGAGACGTCGCGCTCCAAAAGCGCGGTGAGGATGCCGATGGCGCAGAACAGTCCGGCAGTGAGGTCGGCCACGGGAATGCCGACCCGCATCGGACCCTGGCCCGGCGCGCCGGTGATCGACATCAGCCCGCCCATGCCCTGCGCGATCTGATCGAACCCGGGGCGCTTGTGATAGGGGCCATCCTGCCCGAAGCCCGAGATGCTGCCATAGACGATGCGCGGATTGATCTTGCGTATGCTCTCGTAATCGATGCCGAGTTTTGCCTTCACGTCGGGGCGAAAATTCTCGACGATGACATCGGCCTTCTCGGCCAGCCGCCGGAACACCGCGAGGCCTTTGGGATCCTTCAGGTTGAGCGTCATCGCGCGCTTGTTGCGGTGCAGGTTCTGGAAGTCGGAGCCCTGACGCGGGCCGCCCGGCTGCTCGCCGCCGGCGTCCTCCATCAATGCATCGATCTTGATGACATTGGCGCCCCAGTCCGCGAGCTGCCGCACGCAAGTAGGCCCGGAACGGACCCGGGTGAGGTCGAGCACGGTAAAGCGGGACAGGGCCTGCGAGGCGCGCGGGATGGGCA
>JBAVEE010000721.1:0-16884 GCA_049587575.1 Bradyrhizobium sp. | reverse complement strand
CTGGCGTTGAGGGACACGTTCCAGTCGAACTTGCCGATCTTCTGGTCGCCGGCCGGCAGAATCAGGTTCTGCGCCGAAACGGCGTTGACGACGTCCTCGGCCGAGACCCCATGCGACTGCATCGCCTGCTGGTCGAGATCGACCTGCACCTGCAGTATCTTGCCGCCATAGGGCGACGGCACCGCCGCGCCCTGGACGGTGGCGAGCTGCGGCCGGATGAAATTCTGCCCGATATCGAACAGCTTCATCTGGGGCAGCGTCTTGCTCGACAGCGCAAGCTGCAAAATGGGAACGGTCGCCGCATTGTAGCTCAGCACGTAGGGCGGCGTGATGCCGGGCGGCAGCAGCTTCAGCACGGTCTGCGACGCCGCCGTCACCTGTGCCAGCGCGGTGCGGATATTGACCCCCTTCTGGAAGAAGATCTTGACCACGCCATAGCCGCTCAGCGACTGCGACTCGATATGCTCGATGTCACCGACCTGGGCGCTCAGGGTGCGTTCATAATAATAGATCACGCGTCCCGACATGTCGTTCGGCAACAGCCCGGTGTAAGTCCACACCACGCTGACCACCGGCACATTGATGTTCGGAAAAATATCAGTCGGAGTCCGCAGGGCGGCGAGCACGCCGAATATTGCTATCAAGAGCGAAAAAACGACAAACGTATAGGGACGCCGGAGCGCGGTCAGAACGATCCACACGCCGCTATCCTCCTAAAAACCGGCCGGAATATCGATTTCCGGAAAGATATCGACGGGCCCGCGCAGCCCCGCGCCAACCTCCATCAGGCCAACCGGGACGATCGATACGATGACTTTATACTGGGGGGCGTTGCTCACAGCATATCCGTTCCGAACCAATTGGCTCCCCGACGTCCGAACAAGGCCGAACCGATCAGACGAAAGCCAAGTGACATGCTAGCAGTATCCACCGATCTCGGCGAGAGGCTCACTACCTTTAGCGAGCTCAGGCCGTATAACATCATGGCAGTCACTTCATATCCTTTCCCATGGCCAAATGTAGATCGATGTGCCGGCACATCCGGACCAGCAAAAGCCGATCCCCGCAGTCGTACGGAGCCGCTCCCCGCCCGGATCATGGTGACCGCATCGCAGTGCGACAACTAATATAAAATTTAGCGGCCGATCAGTGGGTTCTGCACAGAAAAAGCCCTTGGTCTCCTGCCGGAAGAGCGTTGCCGGGCCTCGCGCGTCTGATCGCGATCGGACAGAATCCTTGCAGATCAAGACAGCCGAACGAGCGATTCCTGATCGTCACGGAACCGAGCCGATGCCATCCGGTCCGGCTAACCGGCCGAAGGCTTGAAGATCCCGATCTTCGGATCAGACAGAGGCGAGACGAAACGCCGCACCGCTTGCTCGCGTCTACTTGCGTGGCCTGCCGCGCTTGGCAAAGACAACTCCGCGCTCGTCGGCGTTGCAGCGAAGTGAACTTGCCAATTTAAGAGCTTCGTTGCGTTCAGGACCCGGCGCCATCTGCCGCGCAAGTTCCAGCGCGTCCGCTGCGGCGACGTCCCAATCCAATCGATCGCGATCAGACGAGCGTTGAGTTTCTTTGCTCATCGCCCAGCAAAGCTCCCTGCCTAGATTTTAATCACAAGTCTGTATAAGAGTGGCGCGATTCCCTGTCAACGTCAACGACCTGCAATGCCGACGCTTGATCGGCGTTGAGTCCTGCGCCTTTGAAACAAGCATTCGCTGCGGCTGACGGATTCGGTCGCCTCGAATCTTGCCGTCCCTCATATCGAAAGGCAGCAGCGCGCAGCAAGCATTTCACCTTCAAGCCCGATTGATAATGAATCCAACGCCGCGAAATCCAGAACGCTGTTCCGAAGCGAAAATGCTTCTCAGGGAATCGATGCGCCCGGCTGGAGGCGAATGGTGCCCAGGGGCGGGATCGAACCACCGACACTGCGATTTTCAGTCGCATGCTCTACCAACTGAGCTACCTGGGCACTTCCAGCCACGGGGGCTTGGGAGCGGCGGTTTATAGTCAGGCCGGGAGGCGCTGTCCACTGCCCGGCGTAGCCCGCAGGGCGAAGACGGCCGGCCGCTGAAAACGGCGCCAACAGCCCGAAAACACACGAATATCGCTAATCGTCCGCTTCGTCCTCGTCCTTGCGGCCGGGGATAGCGTAGGAATTCGAGAGCCAGCGGTTCAGGTCGACATCCCGGCAGCGCTCCGAGCAAAACGGCCGGGAGGCCTCGGCGGCCGGTTTGCCGCAGATCGGGCACGGCTTTGCGGCGCCCTTGCCGGCATCGGCTGGCGGCCTAACTGGCATTCAACCAGCCAAAGCGAACCGGAAAGCCTTCGCCGCCGAGCAGCGCGATCGTTTCATACAGCGGCAACCCGACGATATTGGTATAGGAACCGACCATCTTGACCACGAACGATCCGGCGATGCCCTGCACGGCGTAGCCGCCAGCCTTGCCGCGCCATTCGCCGGAACCGATATAGGCCTGGATGTCGTCCTCGCTCAACCGCTTGAAGCGCACGCGTGTCTCGATCAGGCGTTGGCGAAACGTCTCCTTGGGAGTCACCAGGCAGATCGCGGTGTAGACTCGGTGGTTACGCCCGGACAGCAGCCGCAGGCATTGCGAGGCTTCATCGACCAGACCGGCCTTCGGCAGAATGCGGCGGCCGACCGCGACCACCGTATCGGCGGCGAGAATGAAGGCGCCGCGCAATTCGTCGTCGAGTTGCACCGATTTGAGCGCGGCATCGGCCTTGGCGCGGGCAAGGCGGTTGGCGCAGGCGCGCGGCAGTTCGCCTCGCTTCGGGGTCTCGTCGACATCGGCGGGGCGCAACGCGTCGGGTTCGATACCGGCCTGGTTGAGCAGGCTGAGGCGTCGCGGCGAACCGGAAGCAAGAACGAATTTGGGGCGGCCTAGCATGCGGATTTTTTGGTCGGCGGGAGGGATTTGAATGCGCGCGGAACCTATCGGAAGGCATCCCATTCCACAACCGGGCAACAAGCCATTGTGGAGACACCGAAATCCCCCGCCGCCCCCGCGAGGAATCCCTGTTCCGGACGCGATGCAGCGCCGCTTCGGCGGTGCGCCGCAGAGCCGGGACCAGCAGACATCGCCCATCGACCCCGGATCGGCAGCCGCGACTACCCGCTCGCCGCCCCCGCCTTCGAAAACCGCTTGCGAATGCGCAGCAACAGTTCGTCACAGACATCGCGATAGGCCTGCAGCTTCTGCTCGCGGTTGCCTTCAGCCCCCGTGGGATCGTGCGTCGGCCAGTATTCCACATCGGCCGCGTGCGTGCGCGTCAGTTCTAGCGCCTTGTGATGCGCTTCGGGTGACAGCGTGATGATGAGGTCGAAGTTGAGGCCCTCCCAATCGTCCAGTTCCTCGAACGTCGTCGGCTTGTGGCTGGCGATATCCTGGCCGAGCTCGGCCATCACGGCGACCGCGAACGGATCGAGCTCGCCTTTCCTGACGCCTGCGGATTTCACATAAAGGGCGTGGGGAAACATCTGCTGCAGCAGGCTTTCGGCCATCGGCGAGCGCACACTGTTCAAGCCGCATGCGAACAGCACGGCTTGCGGAACACGCAGGCGCGGAGGCGCCATCGCCTACGCTTCTTTGGTCTTGCGCATGATCTCCGCGCAAACGCGTTGCGCGTTTGTCGCGCCCGAAAACCGGTACTCACTTTTCCGGGTCATGCGTCAGCCCTTCCAGTGCAGCACGCAGATCAGCGTGAACAGCCGGCGGGCAGTTTCGAAATCTACCCGCACCTTGCCTTGCAGCCGCTCCTGCAGCGTGCGCGAGCCTTCGTCATGAATGCCGCGGCGGCCCATGTCGATGGCCTCGATCTTGTCCGGGGTCGCGGTGCGGATCGCCTGATAGTAACTGTCGCAGATCATGAAGTAGTCCTTCACGATCCGCCGGAACGGCGTCAGCGACAGCAGATGCGCCACGACAGGCGTGCCATCCTCACGGCGGATGTCGAACACCAGCCGGTTGCCGGTAATGCCGATATGCAGGGTAAACGGCCCGTTATTGGCGCCCTCCGGCGCGAACAGGTTCTTTTCAACCAGGTCATAGATGGCGATGGCGCGCTCATGCTCGATGTCGGGACCCGAACGCCCGATCGATTCCTCATCGAGCGTCACCGCGACGATGCGATTTTGCGAATCGTCATCTGGGGGCGGTTGGGTCATGACAGATTGAGGCGCCGTCCGACCGAGCGCGCATGGGCGTCGAGACCTTCGGCCTTGCCCAGCGTCATCGCCGCCGGCCCGAGCGCGCGCAGCTGGTCCGGTCCACATTTCAGGATCGAGGTTCGCTTCATGAAGTCGAGCACCCCCAGGCCGGAGGAGAACCGCGCCGAACGCGCCGTCGGCAACACATGATTGGAGCCGCCGACGTAATCGCCGATCGCTTCGGGCGTGTGGGGTCCGAGGAAGATCGCCCCGGCATTGCGGATTTGCGCCGCGACGCTTTCCGGATCCGCCGTCATGATTTCCAGATGCTCGGCGGCAATCGCATTCGCCAGGGCCACGGATTCGCCGATGCTCTCGACCAGAATGACCGCGCCGAAATCGTTCCATGAGGCCCGCGCGATATCGGCGCGGGGCAACGTCGCGAGTTGCGCCGCGACCGCGCGTTCGACCTCGGCGGCAAGCGCCGCATTGTCGGTGATCAGGATCGACTGGGCGTTGACGTCGTGTTCGGCCTGCGCCAGCAGATCGGCCGCGATCCAGTCGGCATTGCCGGTGGCGTCGGCGATGACGAGCACCTCCGAGGGTCCGGCGATCATGTCGATGCCGACCTTGCCGAACACCAGCCGCTTGGCGGCCGCGACATAGGCGTTGCCGGGGCCGACGATCTTGGCAACCGGTGCGATGGTCGCGGTGCCATGGGCCAGCGCCGCCACGGCCTGCGCGCCGCCGACACGATAGATTTCGGACACGCCGCCGAGATCGGCTGCCGCCAGCACCAGCGGATTGAGCTTGCCGTCAGGCGACGGCACCACCATCACCACGCGGCCGACGCCGGCGACGCCGGCCGGCACCGCATTCATCAGCACCGAGGACGGATAGGCGGCGGTGCCGCCGGGAACGTAGAGGCCGACCGATTCGATGGCGCTCCAGCGCCAGCCGAGTTCGACGCCGAGCGCGTCGGTGAAGCGATCGTCAGACGGCAATTGCCGGCGATGGAAGATCTCAATCCGGTCGCGGGCGAATTTGAGCGCATCGAGCGTCCCGACATCGCAGGCCTTCACCGCCGCACCGATCTCTTCGGCGCTGACGCGCAGGCGAGAGGGATCGAGATCGAGGCGGTCGAACTTGCGTGTCGCCTCGATCAGCGCCAGATCGCCGCGATCCGCCACGTCATCGACAATGACGCGGGTAGCGGCCTCGATATCCGCGGATACCTCGCGCTTCATCGAAAGAAAGTCACCGAATCGCTTGGTGAAGTCGGCGCTGCTTCGGTCTAGTCGAACAGGCATGGTGGCTTTCCGGCGAAGGTCCTGAAGTAAAAGGCCCTCTGCTCAATGGCGCGGCGGCAAATCGCCGTCAACCCTGAAGGCGCGCCTTCCGGCATTTGGCTCAAGCATCCAGTCCCGGCGGTTGCGCGGCCTCGCCGGGATCGCCGGCGCCAGGGTCGTCGGCGCCGAGATCGGACAGCTCGCATTCCAGACATTCGACGTCCAGCCGGAGCGCCTCGCCACCGCCGAACATCAGCACTGCGCTGCCGCCCGGCGCCTCTCCGGCATGAAACTCGATCCCGAGCAGCTCCAGTACCGTTTCCGGCGCCCCCAGATCGATATTGCGCGACTTGCACGACAACACGCGATCAAAGCGCAGCGCCGCGATCAGCCGGCGCGGGGCGGTTTCTCCCGCCAGCGTCTGTTCCCAGTCCAGCCGGTTCATGCCGACCACCAGCCGCTTTTCGCCTTGCCGCCAGATAATGTCGGAGGTCCGAACGCGGGCGTCCTGCACATGCGCGGAAATGACGGCGAGATCCTCGGCATCAAGCGCAATCAATTTGAGGCGTGCCGTCACCGCGTCACCGTTGTTTTGCGCGTGGGGAATATGAGGTCAAGTTCAATCGCTGATACGCTCGATCGACGCGCCGCACGCGGATAGCTTCTCCTCGAGCCGTTCAAATCCGCGGTCCAGATGGTAGACGCGGTTGACCATGGTCTCGCCTTCGGCGGCAAGGCCCGCGATTACCAGCGACACCGATGCACGCAGGTCGGTCGCCATCACCGGCGCTCCGCGCAGCTTTTCGATGCCCTGGATGGTGGCGGTCTCGCCGTCGAGATGAATCCGCGCGCCGAACCGCGCCAGTTCCTGCACATGCATGAAGCGGTTCTCGAAGATGGTTTCGGTGATGTGCGAGGAGCCCTTGGCGCAACTCATCAGCGCCATCAACTGCGCCTGCAGATCGGTGGGAAAGCCCGGAAACGGCGCGGTCGACACCGTCACCGGCCGGATGCCCGCGCCGTTGCGGGCGACGCGGATGCCTTCGTTGTTGACCGTGACAACGGCGCCGGCCTGCGTCAGCACGTCGAGCGCCGATTGCAGCAATTCCGGCCGCGCGCCGCTCAGCTGAACATCGCCTCCGGTCATCGCCACCGCCATCGCATAGGTGCCGGTTTCGATTCGGTCGGGAAGCACGGTGTGCCGCGCGCCGTGAAGCTTGCTCACGCCTTCGATCACGATGCGCGGCGTGCCGGCGCCGGAGACGCGTGCCCCCATCTTGTTCAGGCAGTCGGCGAGGTCGAGAACTTCCGGCTCGCAGGCGGCGTTGCTGATGACGGTGGTGCCTTTGGCCAGGGTCGCCGCCATGACCGCAACATGGGTGCCGCTGACCGTCACCTTGGGAAAGTCGATTGTAGCGCCTTTCAGGCCGCCCGGCGCCTTCGCGATCACGTAGCCGCCGTCGATGGCGATATCGGCGCCGAGTTTCTCCAGCGCCATGATCAGCAGGTCGACCGGCCGCGTGCCGATGGCGCAACCGCCGGGCAGCGACACCTTGGCCTGATGCATTCGCGCCAGCAGCGGCGCGATCACCCAGAAGCTGGCGCGCATCCGCGACACCAGCTCATAGGGGGCGGTGGTATCGATGATATTGGCCGCCGAAATGTGCAGGGTCTGGCCTTGATATTCGTGATCGCCGGGCCGCTTTCCCGCCGACATGATATCGACGCCGTGGTTGCCGAGAATACGCTGCAATTGGGCGACGTCCGCCAGCCGCGGCACATTGTCCAGGATCAGGGTCTCTTCGGACAAAAGGCCCGCGATCATCAGCGGCAGCGCCGCATTCTTCGCGCCCGAGATCGGAATGGTGCCATTGAGCCTGTTGCCGCCGACGATGCGAATGCGATCCATGCTGAAACCTGTTTTTTGCTATGCGCCAAGTATAGGGCGAATGCCGCCCCCATGGCAAAAGCTTTGAAATTTGCGGCTATTTGATGGGATTTGGCCGTCAGAGACGATTGATATCTTCGCTTTCGAGCACCCGCCCGGGATAGCCATCCCTCGCCACCTTGATCATGGCGCGGCCGACCTGTTCGGTCGTGGTCACGTATTTCGGCGCCACGCGGTTGAGCAGCGACAACAGCGGCGCGGCGGCGACATAGATCGCCTGAACCCAGGCGGTCTTCGACCTGATGCCGTGCAGCGGCTGGATGGCGGCGGGACGAAACATATAGGCCGCCTTGAACGGCAGCTTGAGCAGATCGTTTTCGGTCTTGCCCTTGACCCGCGCCCACATCAGCCGGCCCTGTTCGGTCGAATCGGTGCCCTGCCCGGTGACATAGACGAACACCAGCTGCGGATTGAGTCTTGCCAGGCACGTCGCCGCGGCAAGCGTGATGTCGTAGGTCAGATGCCGGTAGCGTTCCTCGCTGATCCCGACCGACGAGACGCCGAGACAGAAAAAGCAGGCGTCGTACCCCGTCAATTGAGATTCGATCGCCGAATAGTCCAGGAAATCGTCGTGCAGGATTTCACGGAGCTTGGCGTGTCGCCGCCCGACCGGGCTGCGCCCGACCGCGAGCACGCTTTCTATTCCGGGATCGAGCAGGCATTCGCGCAACACGCCCTGCCCGACCATGCCGGTGGCGCCGAACAGGATGACTTTCATCCGGCGAGACGTCCCACCGGCCGGAATCGCCTGATGGCGCCGATGATCGCGACAACGAAGAACAGCAGCACGATGCCCTGGACCACGGCGAAAACCGGGCCGGACGGCGGGTTGCCGGGCGCCAGCGCAGTCAGGGCGGGCACCTTCAGGAAGCTCTGGATCACCAGCACGAACACGTTGAAGTAAAGCGCGATCATCGCGGTCACCACATAAATCCAGCGCCACGAACCGGAGAGCTTGCTGACGTAAAGCGCGACGCACGCGACCGCCAGCAGCACCAGCGAGAGAATGCCGATCATGTGCGACGGCAGCAACTTCTCAAATGGAAACAGAAAGCCGGTAGCGCTGGTCAAAATCGTCGTCAGCAGGAACAATGCGGTCATGCCCGGCGTCCGATTGGAGCCGAGTAGCCCGGACAAGACGACAAGTCCCGAAACGATTCCGATCAGGCTGATGATGACGTGTAGCATGGTGAAAGCAGACAGGCTCATACCCAAGATCATGACGTACTTCCCCTCTCTAAAACCGCGCAAATGCTAGGACCCCGGATCGGAAATAGCCACATGCCTCGGCGCATGGACGGCCTCCCGGCCATGCAGCATCGATCAAAAGGCAGCGAGCGGCGCCCGGGTTTTTGCATGATTGTCATAATCTTCACCGGCGCAACGGCCGGCCCGCCTAGCGATTGAGAAATTCGACCAGTTTGGGGATCACCTGATCAGGCGCTTCCTCCATCAACCAGTGTCCCGATCCCTTGACGAGCACGCCCTCAACCGCGGCCGCCACCATCCTGCCTTGCTCGATCAGGAACGGCCCGCCGGCTTTTTCTCCTGACAATACCAGCATCGGCATCGTCAGCCTGGTCCTGGCGAAAACCGCGAAGTCCTCGGCGTCCTTTGGAAAGGCGCGGAAAACCTCCATTCCGGCAGCCATGTGGCCGGGCTGAGCGTAAGCCTTCGCATAAAACTCGCGATCATTTTCGGACACCGATTTCCGGGGATCGGCGGCAAAATCGTTCCAGAAATGGTCGAGATAGATGCGTTCACGACCGTTGACCAGCGCGAGCGGCGTCTTGCCGTAAAAATGAAAATGCCAGAGATCGCGCAGCAGAAAGACGCTGTTCCAGTCGCCGACGCCGGGCAGGAATGCTTCCATCAGAACCAGGCGGTCGACTTCACTGGGGTATTGCGCCGCGAAAGCATAGGCGACCATCAACCCTATATCGTGCCCGACCAGCCGGATGCGGTCGTATTTGAGGCTGCTCAAGAGCGCATGGATATCCTGCGCCATCGCTGCCTTGGTGTATCCGTCCGAAGGCGTAGACGACTGGCCGAAGCCGCGCAGATCGGGTGCGATCACGGTGTGCCTGTCGGAGAGTTTTGCAATCAGCGGCAACCACATATGGCTGGTTTCGGCAAAACCGTGCAGCAGCACGACGGGGTCGCCCTTGCCGGCGGCGAGATAATGCAGCCTGACGCCGTTGACGTCGGCGAATTTGCTTTCCATCTGGCACTCCCTCGCGGTGTTGACAAAGGCTTCTAATAATAACGCGGGATCGGACCGTTATGCGGGGTTTTCCGGTTCGACAGATCGAATAATACTTCGTCGACATAGCACCAGCCCCATCCTTCCGGCGGATCATAGCCCTCGATGATCGGATGGCCGGTGGCATGGAAATGCCCGGTCGCGTGCTTGTTGGGAGAATCGTCGCAGCAGCCGACGTGGCCGCAACTGCGGCAGATGCGCAGATGCAGCCACACGCTGCCGCTTTTCAGGCATTCCTCGCAACCGAGCGCGCTCGGCGTGACCTTTTGGATGCCGGCGATGTGCGTGCAGCCCTTTGCCATCTACGCCTCCCTAAAGCGCCGGCTTCGCGGTATCGCCGAGAAAGCCGTGCAGCGCGGCGACCACCTGCGCGCCCTCGCCGATCGCGCCGCCGACCCGCTTGACCGACCCCGAGCGCACGTCCCCGACGGCAAAAACGCCCGGCACCGTGGTTTCCAGCGCCGACGCCAATTGCGCTTCGCCCTTCTTGCCTTCGGCGCCGGTCAGCACAAAGCCGGCACGGTCGACCATCACGCCGCAGCCGTCGAGCCAGCCGGTGGCGGGATCGGCGCCGACGAACAGGAACAGATTGCGGATGTTCAGGGTGATCTCTTCGGGCGAGAGGCGGCTGCGCCAGCGCACGCGTTCAAGCGAGCCGTCTTTGGTGCCTTCCAGGCCCACCACCTCGGCGTTGAATATCAATTCGATATTCGGCGCGGCCTCGATGCGCTCGATCAGATAACGCGACATGCTGGCGCCAAGCCCGCCGCCCCGGATGATCATATGCACCTTGTCGGCGTGGCCCGACAGGAAGACGGCAGCCTGCCCGGCCGAGTTGCCGCCGCCGACCAGGATGACGTCCTGTTCGGCGCACAGCTTAGCCTCGATCGGCGAGGCCCAGTACCAGACGCCGCGGCCTTCGAAATCCGCGAGGTTTTCGATCTCCGGCCGCCGGTAGCGCGCGCCGCTCGCGACCACGACCGAGCGCGCCCGCAACACGTCGCCATTGTCGAGTTCGAGCCCGAACGCGCCGTCCTCGCGCGAGCAGTCGAGCGACTTCACCTCGACCGGGATCATCATTTCCGCGCCGAATTTCTGCGCCTGGTTGAAGGCGCGCGCCGTGAGCGCATGCCCGGAAATTCCGGTCGGAAATCCGAGATAGTTCTCGATGCGGGCGCTGGCGCCGGCTTGGCCGCCGAACGCCCGCGCATCGCACACCGCGACCGCAAGCCCCTCCGAGGCGGCATAGACCGCGGTCGATAACCCGGCGGGGCCGCTGCCGACGACGGCGACGTCGTAAACCTTGTCCCTGGGCAGATCGCGAATCATGCCCATGGCGCGGGCGAGTTCGGATTCGCCGGGGTTGCGAAGCACGGCGCCGTCGGGAGCCACGACCAGCGGCCAATCGGCCTGTGACGGCGAATATCGCGCGATCAGTTCAGCGGCATCGGTATCGGCGACCGGATCGAGCAGATGATGCGGATAGCCGTTGCGGGTGAGAAATCCCTGCAGCCGAATAACGCCGGCCGAATGCGACGGCCCGATCAGCACCGGTCCGCCGGCGCCGCCCTGGATCAAATTGACGCGGCGCAGGATCAGCGCGCGCATGATGCGCTCGCCGAGATCGGCTTCGGCGACCAGAAGCGCACGCAATCGCTCCGGCGGAATCAGCAGCGTTTCGACGTCGCCTTCGGCGTGGCCATCGACCAGCGCGACGCGGCCGGAGAGTTGACCGATCTCGGCGAGAAACTGCCCCGGCCCCTGGTCGATCACGGGCGTGACGTGGCCGAAGCCATCGCGTTGCGTGATTGCGACATGGCCCGACAGAACGACAAACATGCCCGGCCCGGGTTTGCCGGTCTCGAACAGTCCTTCGCCATGCCTGTAATTGCGCGCCTCGCCGAACCGGCGCATCCGCGCGATTTCCTGCGGCGTCAGCGTCGGAAAGGTCTGCTCATAACGCGGGAATACGCGCCCTGCCGTCGCGCTCTCATCTGCCTCATCGCCCGTCGTGGTCCCTGCCGCCATTTCGCTGCCGCCTCACCCAAAGAAAACCAAACGATCGGGGATATTCCCCGGCAAGCCAACCGGCTATTTGCCCGGGCTTTTTTCGCTGCCGTCACCGGGGGCGATGTCTTCGGAATTAGGGGGTGCGTCCGTGAAATCGTCGCGTCCTCTCGCCTGCGATTTTCTCCGCTTGAGGTTTTCGCGCAATGCCAGCTTCAGCCGGTCCTGGCGCAGATCCTTCGCGGGCCTTCCGGATCGCCCCGCGCCCTTTTCGTTGCCATCCTTCATCGTCGACCTGCTCGAATGCTTCGCTATTATGAAACCCTATCAGCCGAAAACCCAACCGGATGGGCAAAATTCGGGCATTGAACGAGGAAATGGGGGGACCGGATCGGCCGGCAACCGCTAACGGGGGGCCACCAGGCCCTGATTTCGACCGTTTGCAGGGCCGATCGGCTGGTCCTCGCGCTTGCGCGCCCTCCGACCTTGTGGCAAGGATCGGCCCGCCTGTCGGGGCCTTTTCGGCCGATTCTCGTATCCGGGCATGCTGCCGTAGCTCAGTGGTAGAGCACTCCATTGGTAATGGAGAGGTCGACAGTTCAATCCTGTCTGGCAGCACCAGTTTTTTTCTCGGGAAAGCCTTGTAAAATCAGCGAAAATCGACGATTTCGTTTGATTGCCTGATTGCCGGTTTCAGCCATTTCGGCCGGAACAGGCGGCACCTGTTTCTGCGTCGCGCGTCCTCCGCCAAACATAAGCGAGCATTGAAAAGGCTCGATGCTCGCCTCGCGAGTGGCGGCATTGCTGTCCTCGTGTGGATGCGAACGGCTACCTCAAAGGCGACGGGGAATTGCCGCCCGACACGCGTTCAACAGGCGATGAGCCTGAAACGCGGCCGGCAGGCAGGGCAGCGTCCCCGCTCGTCGATACTCCGAGCCTCCGTCAAAACGGATAGTGCTGAGGGCCCTCAATCGTAATCCATCGCAGATCCGTGAATTCGTCGATCACGGCCTTGCCGCCAAAACGGCCATAGCCACTGGCCTTCACGCCGCCGAACGGCATTTGGGGCTCGTCGGCGACGGTCGGACCGTTGATGTGGCAGATGCCGCTTTCAATTCGCTTCGCCACCGCCATCGCGCGGATGATATCCCGTCCGAACACCGCGGCGGAGAGGCCGTATTCGGTATCGTTGGCGACGCGAACGGCTTCATCCACGCCCTTGACGCGAACGATCGACTTCACCGGCCCGAACGACTCCTCGTTGTAGATCTTCATCTCCGGCTTGACATGATCGAGCAAGGTGGCGTCGACGATGGTGCCGTTGCGCTTGCCGCCGGCGACCACTTTGGCGCCTTTGGCGACGGCATCGGCGATCAGAACCTCCATGCGCTCGGCCGGCGCGAGATCAACCAGCGAACCCAGCACCACATGACCGCGCGGATCGCCGGCCGGCAATTTCGACGCCTTGGCAGCAAATTTGGCGACAAAGGCATCGGCAACCTTGTCGTCGACGATGATTCGTTCGGTCGACATGCAGATCTGGCCCTGGTTCATGAATGCCCCGAAGGCCGCCGCGTCCACGGCCTGGTCGAGGTCGGCGTCGTCCAGCACGATCAGCGGCGCCTTGCCGCCGAGCTCGAGCAGTACCGGCTTCAGGTGCTCTGCCGCCAGCTTGGCAATGATCCGCCCCACTTTGGTCGAGCCGGTGAAATTGACGCGGCGGATCGCCGGATGGGCGATCAAGGCCTCGACAATCTTCGGTGCGTCGGCGGGCGCATTCGACAAGACATTGACGACCCCCTTGGGAAATCCGGCGTCGTTCAAGACCTGGCCGATCAATTGATGGGTGCCGGGGCAGACCTCGGACGAACGCAGGATCACGGTATTGCCGCAAGCCAGTGCCGCGGCGATCGCGCGGGTACCGAGAATAACCGGCGCGTTCCAGGGCGCGATGCCGAGCACGACACCGGCCGGCTGGCGGATCGCCATCGAAAGAATGCCGGGCTTGTCCGACGGAATAACCTCGCCGGCGATCTGGGTGGTCAGCGATGCCGCTTCCCGAAGAATGCCCGCCGCCAGATGCACGTTGAAGCCGGCCCATGGCGCGGTTGCTCCGGTCTCCTCCAGCATCAGCTTGATGAAATCGTCGGTGCGATGTTCCATCATATCCGCCGCCTTCAACAACAGGGCTCGCCTGAGACCGGGCCCGGTCTGCGACCAGCTCTGGAACGCCGCTGACGCTGCCGCCACGACCTTGTCAACGTCGGCCAAGGTCGCCGCCGCCGCGCGCGTCGCGACCTTTCCGGTCATCGGATCCTTCCGCTCATACGTTGCGCCACCCTCCGCCTCCACCGCGATGCCATCGACAATGAATGAAATGTTCATGCTGCGTCTCCTCATGTGCAAGATATCGAATTGTTATGTTGTCGAACGTGGCCGGCGGCCTTTGCGGCCTTTGGTTCAGAAGCCGAGAACCTCCGCGTTGATGGATGCCTCAAGGCCGCCGTCGACCGGCAGATTGGCGCCGTTGATCCATCGCGCGCCGTCGGAGCAAAGAAAGGCAATTGCGGGCGCGATGTCGGATGATGTTCCGGCGCGGCCAACGCGCGAGATATCGCTGTCGACCCGTTCGTTGCCCAGCACCGCCCGGAACTCGCGCAGGATCGGGGTTTCGACCGGCCCGGGGCTCACGGCATTGACGCGAATGCCGCGGCTCCTGAAGGTCGGTTGATGGGCCGCGCGGAACGTCCACAACAGCAGCGCTTCCTTCGAAACCGGATAGCTCTCGGCGTCCTTGATGCCGAATTCCGCCACCAGCGTGCCCAGGTCCGGAAAACCCTGCACGCCGACCAGACCCTTGGTCCGCTCCAGGTTCTGGCGCCAGCCGAACCCCGCGATCGACGCGACATTGACGAGGCAACCGCCGTCCCGAATGCGCGGCGCGACCGCTTCCGACAGCGCCCGCAGGCCGTAGAAATTGATCGCAAGTGTCCTGGCGGCGCCCAGCGTTCCCGAAACACCCGCGACATTGCAAAGCGCATCGATGCGCTTCGGAAGCCGTGCCGCCAGTTCGTCGATCGCGGCGGGCGATGAAATGTCCGCCTGAATGAACGACGACATCGGCGTGACCGGGGGCCGGAGATCGATGCCGACAACATCCGCCCCGAGATGGGTTGCAAGTTCGGCGGTGCGAGCGCCGATGCCGGATGACACGCCGGTGACTAGAATCGTTTTCCCGAAGAGCATCGGTGCACCTGTTATCGATTGTTGACGAGAGGCATGGACACGATCCGCGGCGGTGAATGTCAGGTATCGGGAGGCTCCGCGATTGCCGCGCGGGCTTCCACGGAATGACGCTCGGAGCCGGGCTTGCCGGAAGGTTCGGTCAGATCCGAAGCGCCGATCGATTTGAGCCGGTAGCCCACGGGAAGCAGGCGGACGCCAAAGCGGTCTTCAAGGCTGCCCCATATGCCGCGCGGCAAAAACAGCGCAAAGATCAGCGCCGTGGCGCCGAGGCCGATCAGATACCAGACGCCCATGGCCCCGAACCATGTCTCGATCAGGAAGAAGATCACGGCGCCGATGATCGCTCCTTCGAAGGTCCCGATCCCGCCGACCAGCACCATGAAGATCATGTAGGCGGTCCACTGCACGGAGAAGTAGGTTTCGGGCTGAAACGTTATCGCGCTTGCGACCCAAAGGGCTCCGGCCATTGCAGCGCCGGCCGCCGCCAGCACGAAGACAAGGCGTTTTGTGATGAGCACCTTGACTCCGATCGACGCCGCGGCGTCCTCGTTGTCGCGTATCGCCTGAATCGATACCCCTACGCGGCTGCGCAACAGCATGAAGACGATACCCAGCAGGCCGACCATCGCCGCGAGCGCCGACCAGTATATCAGCGTGTGCCTGGCGGCCGCGTCATACCGGTTGAGTTCGATGAACGAAGTCCCGGTTTCACCGTTGATCAGACCGTCGAGATTGACGAGCAGGTGAGCCAGTTCGGCGATCACCCACATGCCGATGGCGAATTCGCTGGCTTTCAGGCGCAACATGAATGTCGATATCGGCAGCGAAACGACACCGACCATGACCGCGCCGGCGAACAGCGACAGAAATGGATTGAGGCCGAGATTGGCCAGCCGCACCGCAGCATAGGCCCCCAATCCGAAGAATGCCTGCTGGCCGACCGAGACGAGTCCGCCATAACCGGCGAGTGCGTTCCACATCGCCGCGAGGATCACGTAGATGAAAAGGATGGTGAGCCTGTCGATGACGTTCGCATTGAAAAATACCGGCCCGACCGCCAGGAAAACGGTCAGCGCCGCCCCGATCGCCGTTGCGGCAATCGATCCCGGGGTCCAGCGTTCGACGCGGACGGCAGCCGACGCAGTCATGACGTCCGTCCCCTCAATCGCCTGGCCATCGAGCCGAAGGCCGGCATCACGACCGACACCCGCGCGACCAGAATAACGAGAAACACCACGTGTCCCGCGATCAGGAAACCTTGCGGATTGATTTGCGCTCCGATCGTCTGGGCCACGCCGAGCACTATGCCGCCAACGAGCGTCCCCCACAGCGACCCCGAACCGCCAATAACCGCCGCCTCAAAGGCGAAGACGAGTTGGGCGGGTCCGGAATAGGGCGTGAAAGTCGCACGCATACCGAGGAACATCCCGGCGACCGCGACCGTCAGCATTGCGATGCAGGTCGCCGCCGCGTTGATCTTTCTGGCATTGATTCCGATCAACCCGACGGTGTCGGGGTCTTCGGCGGTGGCGCGGATCGCGCGCCCCAAATGAGTATTGGAAAGAAACAGGCTAAGACCGCCGAGCAGCGCCACCGCCATGACAAAAATGAGCACCGACAGCCGGCCGATATAAATGTCGCCGATCGCCCAGCTGTCATAGGAGAGCGTGCCGATATAGGGCGCGAGCGAGCGCGTGTCGGCCCCGTACCCCTCGAAAAGCAGGTTCTCGATGACGATTGCGAGTCCGAACGTTGCGAGCAGCGGCACAAGCTGGCTCGCCCGCGCGCTGCGTTCGAGGATTCCACGTTGCAGGATCCATCCGACGGCGGCCATCGCCGGCAAAACGCCGATAAGCGCAACAAAAGGGCTCACGTCAAAATGCTCGGAGACGGTCCAGATCGCGAAGCCAGCCAGCACCGCCAATGTCCCATGTGCCAGATTGATGATTCCCATCAC
>JBAVEE010000720.1:0-1816 GCA_049587575.1 Bradyrhizobium sp. | reverse complement strand
GGGCCCCTCGGGACGTAATCCAGCACCCCCTCGAACATGTTCACGAGGGATTGATCGTCGGCATGACGGATATAGTGGCCGTTGAGGTTTTCCAGCTTGGCGAAATCGAAGCGCGCGGCCGAGCGGCCAACTCCGGACAGGTCGAACGCGGCGATCATTTCCTCGGTGGAAAATATCTCCTGGTCGCCGTGGCTCCATCCGAGCCTGACCAGGTAATTGCGCAGCGCAGCCGGCAGATATCCCATCGCCCGATAGGCATCCACGCCCAGCGCGCCATGGCGCTTGGACAGTTTCGAGCCGTCAGGCCCGTGGATCAGGGGAATATGGGACATGCTGGGGATACCCCAGCCGAGCGCATCGTAGATCTGCTTCTGGCGCGCGGCGTTGATCAGGTGATCGTCGCCGCGAATGACATGCGTGACCCCCATGTCGTGGTCGTCGACCACCACGGCGAGCATGTAGGTCGGATTGCCGTCGCCGCGCAGGAGCACGAGGTCGTCGAGGTTTTCGTTCTGCCAGACCACGCGGCCCTGAACCTGGTCCTCGATCACGGTCTCGCCGGTCTGGGGGGCCCGGAGCCGGATCGTGGGCTTGATGCCCGATGGGGCTTCGGAAGGGTCGCGGTCGCGCCACAGGCCGTCGTAGAGGCGCGTGCGGCCTTCGGCGCGGGCCTTCTCGCGCATCGCCGTCAGTTCCTCGGATGTGGCGTAACAGCGATAGGCCTTGCCGCTGGCCAGCAAGGCTTCCACGACCTCGCGGTGGCGCGCGGCGCGGCTGAACTGGTAGATGACCTCGCCGTCCCAATCGAGTTCGAGCCAGCGCAACCCGTCCAGGATCGCGGCGATGGCCGGTTCGGTCGATCGCTCCCGATCGGTATCCTCGATGCGCAGCAGCATCTTGCCGCCGCGCTTCTTGGCGTAGAGCCAGTTGAACAGCGCGGTGCGGGCTCCCCCGATATGGAGAAAGCCGGTCGGCGAGGGGGCAAAGCGGGTGACGACGGAATCGGTCATTACAGGAGGGGCTGCGAACAAAGGGGGCATGCGGGAAGCGCGCTGGTGTATAGCAGGAACCGTTAATAACTAAAGCCTTCCGTGGAGCCGGCGGATTTGGCAGAACGTCCGCAGATTCCCGAGCAGGAACCCATAATGACAGCAGAAACGGTGGCGGCGGAGGCGGGGCGCGATTTCATTCGCGACATCGTCCAGTCCGACCTGGATGCCAAGCGACACAGCACGATCGTGACCCGGTTCCCGCCGGAGCCGAACGGCTATCTGCATATCGGACACGCCAAGTCGATCGCGCTCAATTTCGGTATCGCACAGGAATTCGGCGGCCGCTGCCATCTGCGGTTCGACGACACCAATCCGACCAGGGAAGAGCAGGAATATATCGATTCCATCCAGGCCGACGTGAAGTGGCTGGGGTACGACTGGGGGAAATATCTGTTCTATGCCTCGGATTATTTCGACCGGCTGTACGACTGGGCGGAGGGCCTGATCCGCGCCGGCCTCGCTTACGTCGACGACCAGACCCAGGAGGAAATCAGGATCAGGCGCGGCACCCTGACCGAGCCGGGCCGGCACAGCCCGTTCCGCGAGCGCTCCGTGGAAGAAAACCTCGATCTGTTTCGCCGCATGAAGGCCGGCGAGTTTCCAAACGGCGCCCGGGTGCTGCGCGCGAAAATCGACATGGCCTCCGGCAACATCAATCTGCGCGACCCCGTGCTGTATCGCATCCTGCACGCCACCCATCCGCGCACCGGCGACAAATGGTCGATCTATCCGAGCTATGATTATGCCCATGGCCAGTCGGATGC
>JBAVEE010000719.1:0-2198 GCA_049587575.1 Bradyrhizobium sp. | reverse complement strand
GCAAACTGCACATCCTTCGGCACGTCGACCAGCACCGGACCCGGCCGGCCGGTGCTGGCGACGTAGAACGCCTCGTGCAGAACCTTGGCAAGATCGTTGACGTCGCGCACCAGCCAGTTGTGCTTGGTGCAGGGCCGGGTGATGCCGACGGTGTCGCTCTCCTGGAACGCGTCGTTGCCGATCAGATGGGTGGGAACCTGTCCGGTGATGCACACCAGGGGAATCGAATCCATCAGCGCATCCGTCAGCGGCGTCACCATGTTGGTGGCGCCGGGGCCCGACGTCACCAGCACGACGCCCGGCTTGCCGGTGGAGCGCGCATAGCCCTCGGCGGCGTGGCCGGCGCCCTGCTCGTGCCGCACCAGGATGTGTTCGACCTCGCTCTGCTGGAAAATCTCGTCATAGATCGGAAGCACCGCGCCGCCCGGATAGCCGAAGATGTGCTTGACGCCATGATCGATCAGCGCCCGCACGATCATCGCGGCTCCCGTCATCTGGTTCGGATCGTGGCTCTTGTCGCTCATGGCTGGCTCCGGATGCGCTGTTCTCGCGCGGCTTTTGGTTTGGAGGTCTGGACCTGGTTGTCTGGAAAATAAAAAGGGGCCCGAAGAGGCCCCATGCACACCGCCCGTATCTGGATGGCCTCTAGCCATCCCCGGCGGTGCGCCTGGGTACGACGACGATAAGCAGTTTGGTAATTTTATTACGCATAGGACCGCTCAGGCTTCCCAAAGGTTGCGCGAACATACCGCCCAAGCCTTGAAAGTCAAGCCATGGGCGGAAATCGCATTCAATTTTAACTCTAGCGGGGTTCCCGGCATCCGGCGAGGGCGAATTTGGGCTTGCAGCCATGCGGGGGCTTCGCCCATAGCCATCATTCCGGGGCGCGGGTGAAGCGAGCCAACTAAGATGTGCGATTGCACATCGGAGAACCTCGAGATTCCGGGTCTGGTCCTTCGGACCATCCCGGAATGACCGCCGAAAGCCATTCCGCTGCCGCTTCCGGTTTCACCCACGCAAACTCCGGCAGCTGATGCCGGAACCAGGTGAACTGCCGCTTGGCGTAATGGCGGGTATCGGCGCGGCCGGTCGCGGCGGCTTCCTCAAGCGTGACCTTGCCCGCAAGGTGCGCGATCAGCGCCGGCACCCCATGGGCCTTCATCGCCGGCAGCAGCGGATCGAGGCGCCGCGCGGCCAATGCCGCGACCTCCTCCAGGGCGCCGGCTTTCAGCATGGCGTCGAAGCGCGCGTCGATCCGCGCGTAGAGCGCGTCGCGATCGGGCTCGAGAAACAGCGCGCTGAACGTTCCCTGAGGCAACAGCGGCGGCAGACCGTCGCGGTGCCAGTCGGCCAGCGAACGCCCGGTCGCCTCGATCACCTCCAGCGCGCGGGCGATGCGGGTGCGGTCGCGCGGCTTCAGGCGTTCGGCGGATTCGGCATCGCGCCGCGCGAGCTCGGCATGCAACGCCTCGACGCCGTCGCCTTCCAGCCGCGCGCGCACCGCCTCGCGTATCTCCGGCGGGATCGGCGGCACCGCCGACAAGCCGCGCGTCAGCGCCTTGAAATATAGACCCGAGCCGCCGACGAAGATCGGCAGCCGGTTTTGTGCGCGCACCTCGGACAATACCTTGGCGGCATCCGCGACCCAGGCGCCCGCCGAGAAATTCACCGCGGCATCGACATGACCGTAGAGCCGATGCGGAACCAGCGCTTCCTCTTCCCTAGCGGGCCGCGCCGTGATCACCCTGAGGTCGCGATAGACCTGCATGGAATCGGCATTGATGACCACACCGCCGGCCTTTTGCGCAAGCGCCAGCGCCAGCGCCGACTTGCCGCTGGCGGTCGGCCCTGCGATAAGCACGGCCTTGTTGCTGTCCCCCGGTGAATTCACTCAGATGTCTCTCGTCGCCACGCTGATTTGCAATCCCGCCGACCCCGCGCTCGATAGCACGGTGGTGGACGGCGCGCGCGCCATTTTGCCGTCGGCCGGTGCGGCGCAATGGCTGTTCGACGAAGTGGCGGTCGATAGTCCCTTCGAAGGCCAGCCTCCCTTCGAAGCCGACGACCTCCACGCGATCGAACAACGCCTGCGCCAGGCGCGCGGCGATCTGCCGATCGACATTGTCGTGCAACCTCGGGCTTTCAGGCGCAAGAAGCTTTTTCTCGCCGACATGGATTCCACCATGATCGGCCAGGAA
>JBAVEE010000718.1:0-2285 GCA_049587575.1 Bradyrhizobium sp. | reverse complement strand
TGCCCTTCGTTCAGCACCTCGCCGGTGCGGAACACCGCGCAATTGTTCTGCATCACGTTCTGCATGCCCTCGCGCAGTTTCGCGGTCGGGGTGCCGCCGGAGGCGTAACGATAATGATCGAGCCGGCCGAGCGACTTGTCGGCCGAATCCGCCGGCAGTTCCGGCTGCGTGCCGTTCGGCGTCAGTTTTTCGGCGCAGCGCAGAGCGGCGGCGCGGCCGAACACCACCAGATCGATCAGCGAGTTGGAGCCGAGACGATTGGCGCCATGCACCGAAACACAGGCCGCTTCGCCCACGGCCATCAGGCCCGGCACCACGAAATTGTCGTCGCCGTTCTTCTTGGTCAGCACTTCGCCGTGATAATTGGTGGGAATGCCGCCCATGTTGTAATGCGCGGTCGGCACGATCGGGATCGGCTCGCGCGTCACGTCGACGTTGGAGAATATCCGCACCGTTTCCGAAATGCCCGGCAGCCGTTCGTGCAGCACCTTGGGATCGAGATGATCGAGGTGCAGGAAGATGTGATCCTTCTTCTTGCCAACGCCGCGGCCCTCGCGGATTTCGATGGTCATGGCGCGAGAAACGACATCGCGGGACGCCAGGTCCTTGGCCGATGGCGCGTAGCGCTCCATGAACCGCTCGCCTTCCGAATTGACGAGATAGCCGCCTTCGCCGCGCGCGCCCTCGGTGACGAGGCAGCCGGCGCCATAGATGCCGGTCGGGTGGAACTGGACGAATTCCATGTCCTGCAACGGCAGGCCGGCGCGCAGCGCCATGGCGCTGCCGTCCCCGGTCTGGGTGTGGGCGCCGGTGCAGGAATGATAGATGCGGCCATAGCCTCCGGTGGCAAGGATCGTGGTTTGTGCGCGGAAGCGATGCAGCGTGCCGTCGTCGAGCTTCAGCGCAACCACGCCACGGCAGGCACCCTGGTCATCCATGATCAGGTCGATGGCGAAGAACTCGATATAGAATTCCGCGGAGTGGCGCAGGGCCTGGCCGTACATGGTGTGCAGCATGGCATGGCCGGTGCGATCGGCGGCGGCGCAGGTGCGCTGCGCCTGTCCCTTGCCGTAGTCCAGCGTCATGCCGCCGAACGGGCGCTGGTAGATCTTGCCGTCCTCGGTGCGCGAGAACGGCACGCCCCAGTGTTCGAGCTCGTAGACCGCCGCCGGCGCGTGGCGCACCATGTATTCGATGGAATCCTGATCGCCGAGCCAGTCCGATCCCTTGACGGTGTCGTACATGTGCCAGCGCCAGTCGTCCGGATGCATGTTGCCGAGCGATGCGGAAATGCCGCCCTGCGCCGCCACAGTATGCGAGCGGGTCGGGAATACCTTGGTGATGCAGGCAGTGCGCAGTCCGGCCTCGCTGCAGCCGACTACCGCGCGCAGGCCGGCGCCGCCGGCGCCGACGACGACGACATCATAGGTGTGGTCTTCGATCGGATAGGCGTGGCCGTTGGTGGCCGGGCCACCATTGCCATTCGCGGCGCTGCCATTTCCGGCTACGGCCATGGGTTAAACTCCGGATGACAATTTGAGGATGGCGTAGATCGAGGCCAGCGCCACCGCGATCGAGAAGAAATTGTTGGCCATGATGGCGACGAGCTTCGTCGTCTCGTGGTGCACATAGTCCTCGATCACCACCTGCATGCCGATCTTCATGTGCCAGGCGCTGGCGACGATGAACAGCAGCATGATGATCGCGACCAGCGGCGAACCCAGGATTTGCGCGGCGCCGGCCTGATTGCGGCCGAGCAGCATCATCACCACGACGATCACGGGCACCATCAGCAGCACCATGGCGACAGCGGTAACGCGCTGGCGCCAGAAGTCCGAGGTGCCGGAATGCGAGGCGCCGAGATTGCGAACGCGGGCAAGCGGCGTGCGCATCGAATTGGCCGCTTCGGTATTTGGCGCGGTCATCGTCCGCCTCCGATCGCGTAGGCGGCGATCCAGAGCAGCACCGTGAGCGAAATGCCGCCGATCAGCGCGCCCCAGGTCAGCGCTTCGCGCTCGCTGGCCTTGAAGCCGTAGCCGAGATCCCACACCAAATGTCTGATACCGCTGAGCAGATGATGCAGCAGCGCCCACGTATAGCCGAACACGATCAGGCGACCGAGGAAGCTGGAGGTGAAGGCCTGCACGTGGGCGTAGGCGGTGGGTCCCGATGCGGCCGATATCAGCCACCATGCCAGCAGCAAGGTGCCGAAATACAGGGCGATGCCGGTGACACGGTGAACGATGGACAGCGCCATCGTCAGGGTCCAGCGATAGATCTGCAAG
>JBAVEE010000717.1:0-9079 GCA_049587575.1 Bradyrhizobium sp. | reverse complement strand
CGAAATCCGCGACGGTCTGTTTAACGTCGGCGGTGTTCAATAGTTGCTGCCAATTTTTGTATTCCGGCATCTTCGGCAGCACGAACGCAATCGTTTCAGGAGCAGCGTTGAGCACAATGAAGATCGGGGGCTGTCCGTGTTCGGCCGGCCCCAGCACATAGGCGAGAAACCGTCCCTCCGGGAATTGCCAATCCTGCTCTTTCATCTCTTCGGCAGCGGGCGTCAGCCATAACACGCCGTAGGATCCATCGGCGCGCCGTCCATCGAGCCAGCGGCGGACGCGGATTTGCGGAAAACGCCTGCGTATCTCGCTCATGTGGCCGATGAAGTCGGTGAGATCGTCGCCCTCGCGGTTGAGGCCCTCCCAGCCGACCCAGCCGGTTTCGTTATCCTGGCAATAGGCGTTGTTGTTGCCATTCTGCGTGTTGCCGACTTCATCGCCGGCCAGAATCAGCGGCAGGCCCTGGGCGAGCAAAAGGCAGGCGAACTGGTTTTTCCGCAGTTGAGTGCGCAGGGCCTTGATGGCGGGGTCGTCGGTCGGACCTTCATGGCCGCAATTGTTGCTACGGTTGTCGTTGGCGCCGTCGCGGTTGTCTTCGCCGTTGGCCTCGTTGTGCTTTGCGTTGTAGCTGAACAAATCCTGCAGCGTAAAGCCGTCATGCACGGTGACGTGATTGACGCCGGCGCGGGGGGTGCGGCCGTCGTGATTGAACAGGTCGGACGAACCGGTCATGCGGCTTGAGACTTCGCCGATCAGGCTGCCTTCGCCGCTCCAGTAGCGGCGCATCGCGCTGCGGTAGCGGTCATTCCACTCCGACCATTGCGAGGGAAACGCGCCGACCTGATAACCGCCCATGCCGAGGTCCCAGGGTTCGGCGACCAGCTTGACGGAGGCGAGCACCGGGTCCTGCCGGATGGCGGTGAGAAAGGCAGTGTTGCGGTCAAAGCCGTTCGGCCCGCGCGCCAGCGTCGTTGCCAGATCGAACCGGAAGCCATCGACGTGACAGACCTCGACCCAGTAGCGCAGCGAATCCATCACCATCTGCAGGACGCGCGGATGGGTAAGATTGACCGAGCTGCCGCAGCCGGTGAAATCGTCATAGAAACGCGGATTGTCCGGCTTCAGCCAGTAGTAGGAGGCGTTGTCGATGCCGCGGAACGACAGCGTCGGGCCCATATGGTTGCCCTCGGCGGTGTGGTTGTAAACGACATCGAGCATCACCTCGATGCCGGCATCATGCAGCCGCGCCACCGTGGTACGGAAGGCGTCGAGCGGGTTGTCCTGCGCATACCGCGGCTCAGGGGCGAAGAACGACAGCGTGTTGTAACCCCAATAGTTCGACAGCTTTTTTTCGACCAGCGTCCGGTCGTCGACGAAGCCGTGGATCGGCAATAGTTCGATGGTGGTGACGCCAAGGCGTTTGAGATGTTCGATCACCGCCGGCGAGGACAGGCCGCCATAGGTGCCGCGCAGGTTCGGCGGCACGTCTTCATGTTTCTGCGTCAGGCCCTTGACATGGGCCTCATAGATGATGGTGTCTTCCCAGGGGATGCTGGGGCGCATTTCGCGGCGTCCCCAATTGAAGGTCTCGTCGACCACGACGGCTTTCGGCATGCCGCGCGCGTTGTCGCGCCGGTCGAACGAGAGGTCCTCGCGCGCGCTTCCGGTACGATAGGCGAAATGGGCATCGCTCCATACCAGCCGTCCGGCAAGCCGCCGGGCGTAGGGATCGAGCAAAAGTTTGTTGGCGTTGAAGCGGTGGCCGTGCTCGGGCTCGTAGGGTCCGTGAACGCGATAGCCATAGAGCTGCCCGGGCGAAACGTCGTTCAGATAACCGTGCCAGACATCCTCGCTGCGTTCCGGTAATTCGATGCGCTCGAGTTCGCGGCGGCCCTGACTGTCGAACAGGCAGAGTTCGACTTTTTGCGCATTGGCGGAGAACAGCGCGAAATTGGTGCCCCGGCCGTCCCAGCTTGCGCCGAGGCGTGAGGACGATCCGGCGGACAGTCGCATGCTCAGGCTTCCGGTATGAGAAAGATGGCGGCCAAAGGCGGGATGGTGAGGTTGAGTTCAGGCGCTGGGCCATCCAACGTCCGGACTTCACCAACGTTCCCGACATTGCTGCCGCCATAAAGGGCGGAATCCGAGTTGAGAACCTCGCGCCACGTGCCGGCGAACGGTACGCGGACGCGATAGTTGTGATATACATTCGGTGAAAAATTTGTCACGACGAGGCACCGCGCCCGCGCATCCCTGCCGTTGCGGATCCAGGCGAAAACGTTGCCGTCGGCGTCGTCGGTCACGACCCATTCGAAGCCGGATGGGTCGCAGTCCAGTTCGTGCAGCGACGGCAGCGCGCGATAAAGCCTGTTCAGATCGCGGATCAGGGACTGCACGCCGGCGTGCTTGTTCTGTTCGAGCAGATGCCAGTCGAGCGAGCGATCGTGATTCCATTCACGCTCCTGGCCGAACTCGCAGCCCATGAACATCAGCTTCTTGCCGGGATGGCCGAACATGAAGGCGTAATAGACGCGCAAGTTCGCAAAGCGCTGCCAGTCATCCCCCGGCATCCGCCCCAGAATCGATCGCTTGCCGTGGACCACCTCATCATGCGACAGCGGCAGGATGAAATTCTCCGAAAACGCGTATTGCAGGCCGAACAGGATGTCGCCGTGATGATATTTGCGGTGGACCGGATCCTTGCTGATGTAATTCAGCGTGTCGTGCATCCAGCCCATATTCCATTTGTAGCCGAAGCCCAGCCCGCCAAATTCGACCGGCCGCGACACCTGCGGCCACGCGGTCGACTCTTCCGCCGCCGTCGTGGCCTGCGGAAAGCGGGCGAAAACCTCGGTGTTGAAGCGGCGCAAGAAATCGATGGCATCGAGATTTTCCCGGCCGCCATATTTGTTCGGGATCCAGCCGCCGGCGGGCCGGCTATAGTCGAGATAGAGCATCGAGGCGACGGCGTCGACGCGCAATCCGTCAATGCCGTAACGCTCCAGCCAGAACAGTGCGTTCGACACCAGGAAATTGACCACTTCCGTGCGGCCGTAATTATAGACCAGCGTGCCCCAGTCGAGGTGCCGGCCCTGCAGCGGGCTGGCGTGCTCGTAGAGCGCGGTGCCATCGAAATTGCCGAGGCCGTGCGGGTCGTCGGGAAAATGTCCGGGCACCCAGTCCAGCATCACGCCCAGGCCTTCGCGATGACAGGCGTCGACCAGCGCGGAAAAGTCCTCCGGGCCGCCGAACCGGCTGGTGGGCGCGTACAGGCCGGTCGGCTGGTAGCCCCATGAGCCGTCGAATGGATGTTCGCTGACCGGCAGAAACTCGATGTGGGTGAAGCCGAGATCCCTGACATAACGCGGGAGCTGCTCGGCGAGATCGCGATAGCTCAGCCACTCGTTGTCGCCCTTGCGCCGCCAGGAACCCAGATGCACCTCGTAGATCGACATCGGCGCGCTCAGCGCGTTGACGTCGGCAGGGGCCGGCTGTGGCTGCGGCAGCCTGGCCTCGTCGAAAACGATGGACGCGGTGTTCGGGCGCATTTCCGCGGCAAAGGCCAGCGGATCCGACTTCAGCGGCAAAGGCTGCCCGTGCCCGCCGATGATATCGAATTTATAGCGGTCGCCCGAGGCGGCGTGGGGTACGAACAGCTCCCAATAGCCAAGGCCCCGTACGCGCATCGGATGCCGCCTTGCGTTCCAGAAATTGAAATCGCCGACGACGCTGACCCGCTGCGCGTTGGGCGCGAGCACGACGAAAGCCACCCCTTTGACGCCGTCCAGCACCAGCGGATGCGCGCCGAGCTTGTCGTAAAGTCGCTGATGGGTGCCTTCGCCCAGGAGATAAAGGTCGAAATCCGTCAGCACCGGCGGAAAGCGGTAGGGATCGTCGAGGTCGACCACGGTCTCGCCGAAGCGGGCGCGCAACTGATACCATTTGGAGCCGTTCGGAAGCGCCCCGCAGAACAGTCCGTCATTGTGAATGCGCGTCAGCGCCGCGGCTTCGCCATACTCGTCGACGGCGTCGACCCTGGAGGCGTCCGGCAGGAATGCGCGCACCACGGTCCTGTCGCCCTCGGTGTGGGGGCCGAGGTATTGAAAGGGGTCGGAATGGCGACCCTCCACGATCGCATAGGCCTCGGCGGACAGCTTGGTCATGATGCCTCGTTGGTATGATGAGACAAAAATCGAAGCACTCCGGCCAGCGGAACCCGCAGCCATTCCGGCCTTTGGGCCAACTCGTATTCGAGCTCGTTGAGCATTTGCTCAAGCAGAAAGAAGTCAAGCATCTGGCCGGCGGCCAGAGGATCCGTCGGCCAGAGCGGCGAGTTTGTCGTGACTTCCCGATAGGCGGCAAGGAAAGCCGCGGTCGAGCGGTCGACCCATTCCATCAACGCCGCGCCGAGCCGGCCGTGCTCATCCGGTGCCAGATTGAGCGCGCGCCCCAGCGCCGCCGTCACCGAATAATCGATCGATCGGATCAGGCCGGCGACGTCGCGCGCCGCGGGAGCCTTGCGACGCCGCTCATCGAGCGGTCGGCGGGGATCGCCCTCGAAACCGGTGATAAAGATGTCGTCCTTGGCGATCAGCATGCGGCCGAGATTGAAGTCGCCGTGATGACGGATATTCAGTCCGTCGGTATCAGGCGAAAGCAGCGTCTTCAGGCGGTCATGCAAGGTCGCGCGTTGCGCCAGCGCTTGATCGACAAGGGGGCGATCAGCCTCGCCAAGCTTATCGCGCCGTTGCTGCAGGGCGTCGAACACGCGGTCCACGCGGGCAGCGGCATCTTCGATCCACCGCTGCACATCCGCAGGCTGGACCGGTTGAGGTACAAAATTTTCAAATGCGGAACTAGCGGCGAGCGCGAGGTGCATCTCGGCGACGCGTTTTCCCATTTGCGACATATACCGGAGATAGGGGACCTGCTCCTCGCTCTCGCCGGGATGTTGGCTGGCCGCGAGCACGCGCTGCTCGTCGACAAAGCGATCGAGATAAGCCGACGTCACGGCCCAGGCATCGCCCTGATTTGGAACGAGGGCATGAACGACTGCGACCGCGCTTCTGGCGTTGCCATCGACCAGTTCCACGCTGCCGAGCATCGCGGGCGTGTTGGCAAAGCCCGCAACCTCGGTCAGAAATCGCCCGGTCTCGATCTCCGGATTGGTACCTGACTCGAATTTCCGGTAAATCTTCACGACATAGTCATTGTCCACCAGCGCGGCGCTGTTGAACTGGTCGGTTTCGACGGCGCGGATCTGCTCGGGCTGTTGGATCGGCCGGTCCGAAAACTTGCTGGTCGGCCTGAATTCAAGACGCATCCCGTTGTCTTCGATGGTCAGGGCCTCGCGCAGATTGCGCAGCAGAAGCGCGATGAAGATGTGGTCGGTGGCAACATCCAGCAAGGTTCCTTCCCGCGCGCCCTGACGCACCGCCGCAAGTGCATTGGGATTGTAACGCTCGCGATCGAAGCGCACCCACTCGATCTGCAGGGGCAATATGTAACGCGTCGTGACGTCAAGCTGTGTCGCTTCAAAAAGGGCAAGCCAGGGCCGGTTGTCGCCAATGTCGCAAAACGGAATGGCGGAGGTCAGGGTCGGATGAATGGCCGCCGCCGAACGTTCCGGATACCAGCGGGTTCGGGCCAGATGCCCGGGCAATACATCGCGTTCGAAGACGGTCCGGGTGCGGGCCAGCGAAACCCAGGTTGCGCCGAGCGGTACGACGAGGGTTTCGAATTCGGGCACGATGCTCGGCACGACGTGCTCGGACTTGTCGCGTTCGCGGAGCTGAAACCAGTAGAAGCCATACGGCGCCAGCGTGATCATATAAGGCAGCTCGCCGATTGCCGGGAAGCGGGTGCGACCCAGCATTTCCAGCGGAACGCGGTCCTTCCAGGCCGAAAGATCGAGTTCGGTGGCTTGCGCCGATCGGGACAGGTTGGCGACACAGAGAATGACCTCATCGCCGAGCTGCCTGACGTAAGCGAGCACCGCGCGGTTGACCGGGCGGATGAACGTCATGCTGCCGCGGCCGAACGCCAGCGTCGACTTGCGCACCGAAATCAGCCGTTTGGTCGCGCTCAGCAATGACGACAGACTGCGCGACTGCGACTCGACATTGACCGACTCGTAACCGTAGACCGAATCCATGATGATGGGGGCATATAGCCGTGCGGGATCGGCGCGGGAGAACCCGCCGTTGCGGTCCGGCGTCCATTGCATCGGCGTGCGTACGCCGTTGCGGTCGCCGAGATAGATATTGTCGCCCATGCCGATTTCGTCGCCGTAATAGATGATCGGCGTGCCCGGGAACGACAGCAGCAGCGAGTTCATCAGTTCGATCTTGCGCCGGTCGTTGTCCATCAACGGCGCCAGGCGCCGCCGAATGCCGACATTGATGCGCGCGCGCGGATCGTTGGCGTAGGTCGACCACAGATAGTCGCGCTCGACGTCCGTGACCATCTCAAGCGTCAGTTCATCATGGTTGCGCAAGAACAGCGCCCACTGGCAATTGCTGGGGATGTCCGGCGTCTGGCGCAGGATGTCGGTGATCGGAAAGCGGTCTTCCTGGGCGATCGCCATGTAGATTCGCGGCATCAGCGGGAAATGGTAGGCCATTTGGCATTCATCGCCGCCGCCGAAATACTCCTGCACATCCTCGGGCCATTGATTGGCTTCCGCCAGCAGCACCTTGCCCTTGGCATAGGCGTCAAGCTCGGCGCGCAGCCGTTTGATGATGGCGTGAGTCTCCGGCAGGTTCTCGTTGTTGGTGCCGTCGCGCTCGCACAGATAGGGGATGGCGTCGAGACGGAAGCCGTCGACGCCGGTGTCGAGCCAGCGCTTCATCACCTGGACGATCGCGCTGACCACGCGCGGATTGTCGAAATTCAGGTCCGGCTGGTGCGAGAAAAAGCGATGCCAGTAGAATTGCCCGGCTTCGGGGTCCCAGGTCCAGTTGGATTTCTCGGTGTCGGTGAAGATGATCCGCGTGCCCGCATATTTCTGGTCGGTGTCGCTCCAGACATACCAGTTGCGCGCGCTCGAATTCGGGTCGCTGCGGCGGGCGCGCTTGAACCAGTCATGCTGATCGGAAGTGTGATTGATGACGAGTTCGGTGATGACCCGCAAACCCCGCCGCTTGGCTTCGACGATGAAGCGGCGGAAGTCCTTCATGGTGCCGAAATCGGGATTGATGGCGCCGTAATCTGCGATGTCGTAGCCATCGTCCCGCCCGGGCGAGGGATAGAACGGCAGCAGCCACAGCGCCGTCACCCCAAGGTCTTGCAGATAGTCGAGCTTCTCGGTCAGTCCTGCGAAATCCCCGATGCCGTCATTGTTGCTGTCGGCGAAAGCCTTGACGTGAAGCTGATAGATGATGGCGTCCTTGTACCACAGCTCATCGCCGTCGAGCGCAGTGGCTGGCGGTTCCTTGGTATCGATGGATGACATCAGATTCATCATAGAGCCGCGCACGCCGGACAGCGAATGAGCAGGGCGGGATTATGGGCATCTTCAAGCCGGATGGTAGCGCCGGGTGCGACGCTCGCGACAGTTTGAGCTGTTTTGTTCACGGTGATGCCGGTGCCATCGAAATGACGTCCCATTTCGATTGCACGAAAGGAGACGCCTGGGACATATATAGAAAGCCGTGAGCCGGGCATTGGTTCCCGGGGAACGTCGGAGACGCCTGAGAGTTAAACACGGCTATCCCCTTCCTGTATCTGTAGAATTTGCAACGGTTTCCTGCCGTTGCGTGCAAATGGCGTGCCGAATGGACCTACTCACCCGAGCCAAAGACCTGGGTATCCAGACCGAATTTGTCGACGGTCAGGGTCACAGTCATGTGACGGACGCCGCGGCCTTGAGGATTATTCTCGATGCCTTGCCGGTGCGGGCACCCTACCGGTTTCTCCGCGAGGCGGTGGTGATCCGGTCCGGCCGGCCGTCGCGAACCGAGCTCAACCAGGCCGTTTCGTTGCCGCTGCGCTGGAAAATCGTCGCGGGCGTTAAGGTTATCGCCGAGGGCGAGACCGGTGATCGCGCCATCGTCTGGCCAGCCGAGCTGCCCGAGGGGTCGTACCGGCTGTATCTGACCGACGCTTCCTCTTTCACGGAGGACGTCCCCCTGATCGTCGCGCCGCCAAAGGCATATCGGGGCGATTTCGAGCGGGGCTGGCTTGCAGCGGTCCAGCTCTACGGCGTCCGCTCGGCGCGCAACTGGGGAATTGGCGACTTTACCGACCTTGAAGCGCTGATCGAATTGGCGGGCGATCTGGGAGCCGATGGCGTCGGTCTCAATCCCTTGCACGCTTTGTTCGACGACCGGCCCGCCGATTGCAGTCCCTATTCGCCAAACAGCCGGCTGTTCCTGAATGCGCTCTATATCGACGTCGAAAAAATCCCCGGATTTCAGCCCGGCGCGCTGGCCGAGAGCGCCGGCGCCATCGCCCGGCTGAGGGCCGGCGATATCGTCGACTACAAGGGCGTCGCCGAATTGAAATGGCGTGCGCTGCGCGCCGCCTTTGAGAATTTCAGGGCGCATCCTTCGGCCGGCCACAGCGTGGATTTCGACGCTTTTCGCGCCGAACGCGCACCGCTTTTGTCGCGCTTCGCCTGCTTTGAAGTGCTGCGGCACAAATTCAACAAGCCCTGGTGGGAATGGCCGGAGCAATGGCGGCAGCCAGATGAGGCCCAATGCGCCGAACTGCGTCAGGGACCGGACGTCGCCGAGGTTGAATTCATCGAATTCGTGCAATGGGCGGCGGACCGGCAATTGCGGTCCTGCCGTGATCTTGCGCGCAAACTCGGCATGAAGGTCGGTCTTTATCTCGATGTCGCGGTCGGCGTGCAATCCGACGGCTTCGATGCCTGGAATGAGCAGACGGCGATTTCGCGCCATCTCGCCGTCGGCGCGCCGCCGGATCCGCTCAATCTCGCGGGCCAGAACTGGGGTCTCGCCGGGTTCAACGCCGCAGGCCTCGAACTGCAGTCCTTCGAGCCGTATCGGGAGATGCTGCGGGCTTCGATGCGCTACGCCGGCGCGATCAGGCTCGATCATGTGCCGGGCCTGAAGC
>JBAVEE010000716.1:0-4943 GCA_049587575.1 Bradyrhizobium sp. | reverse complement strand
TAACATGATCGAGCGCCTTTTGGGTCAACGCCGGGCTATGCCCGGCGTTGATACGCCAAAAGGGCCTCGCCGAACGCCTGAAATAACGCGCGGTTGATCGGATTGCGCTGCGGATCGTACTCCGCGTGCCACTGCACGCCGAGCGCAAAGCCCGGCGCATCGGCGATCCGGATCGCCTCGATGGTACCGTCCTCCGCCACGCCTTCGACGACGACGCGCTCGCCCGGTTCGAGGATGGCCTGGCCGTGCAACGAATTGACGCGGATCGTCTCGCGACCCAGCAGCTTCGCAAAGGCGCCATCTGGAACGAGGCGGACGTCGTGGCGGTCGGCGAAGATCACTTTCGGATCGGGATGGATTTCGCCGCTTTCCAGCCGCGGCATCCGATGATTCATGCGCCCGGGCAATTCGCGGATTTCCGGATGCAGCGAGCCGCCGAAGGCCACGTTCATCTCCTGCAGGCCGCGGCAGATACCGAACAGCGGAACGCCGCGGGCGACGCAGGCCTCAGATAAAGCCAGCGCCATATCGTCACGATGGAGGTCGTAGGGCTCGTGCCGGGAATCCGGCTCGGTTCGAAAATGTTTCGGGTGGACATTCGCCCTCGCCCCGGTCAGCACCACGCCGTCGACTGCATCCAGCAAGGCCCCGATGTCGGTGATGTCGGGCGATCCTGCGAACATCAGCGGCAACCCGCCCGCGACATCGGCGACCGCGCGAAGATTTCGCTCTCCCACCAACTGGGTCGCAAACCTATTTTCGATGCGATAGGCGCTTCCGATCACACCGACCACCGGCCTCCTCATCACATGGCTTCCAATCCGACGTCGCAAATATCGGGCCGATCATGCATCGCGGTCGGCTGCGGATCAACATGCCAGGCCATCTTCTTCCACTTCGCAGGTCTGCAGGAACCTCAAACCGGCGCGCCATCAACGCTTGATCACGGACGCGTTTTGGCGAAAGAGTGTCGCTGGAACCAACCCGAAAGGATTCAGCGTGGCAGGCTCGGCCGACCCTCGTCTTCAGGCCCGCAACGATCTGGCATGGGCAATATCGGCAGGCGGCATCGGTGTCGTCGTATTCGCGGCCCTGTTGCTGTTCACATGGTATTTCGCCGCGACGCTGTTTCTGATCTTCGCCGGCATACTGCTCGGTGTGGCGCTCAACGCCATGACCGGCAGGCTCGGCCGGATCGTCAAGCTGCCGCATTCGCTGCGGCTGACGATTGTCTGCCTGGTGCTGGCGGGGCTGCTGTCCGGGGTGGTCTTCCTCGGCGGCGCTACCATCGCGCAACAGGCGGCGGTGCTGAGCGATACCATCAAATCGCAGCTGGTCAGCGTCAGGGCTTTCCTCGAGCGAAACGGGATCGATACCAGCTATTTCGAGCTCGGCAATCCGGCCACGACACCGGGGGCAACGGCCGCAGCGGCAACGCCCGGCGCGACTGCGACCCATAGCCTTTCCGGCGCAGGCGCGCTGGCTTCCAGCGGCGGCGCGATCGTAAGCCAGACCTTTAGAGTGCTATTGGGCACCGTGAGCGCCGTCGGAAATTTCTTTATCGTGCTTTTTCTCGGACTGACTTTCGCGGCGCAGCCGGGCGTCTACCGGAAGGGGCTGTTGTTCATGGCGCCGGCGCGGCACCGCGCTCGCACCACTGAGATCGTCGATCATATCAGCGGAACGCTGGAACGCTGGCTGATCGCGCAGCTCCTCACCATGGCCGCGGTGTTCGCCGTGACCTGGATTGGTCTTTCGATCATCGGGATCCAGAGTTCCTTTATACTGGGCATCCAGGCCGGACTGCTCGCCTTCATTCCGACCGTCGGCGCGTTGCTCGCCGGGGTGATCGTGGTGCTGGCGAGTCTGGCCTCCGGGTGGGTCGCCGCGGTCAGCGCATTCGTGCTTTTTATCGGCGTTCACGCGCTGGAGAGCTACATTCTCACGCCGATCATCCAGCGCCAGGCGCTGGATATCCCGCCTGCCACGCTGTTCGCCTTCCAGATCCTGCTGGGCGTCGTGTTCGGTATCTGGGGCATATCGCTGGCGCTGCCCTTGATGGCGGTCGCGAAAGTCCTGATCGATCACTTCAAGGCCGACAAAACCGAAGCCGGCACTGTGCCGGCCTGACGTCACGCGCGGCCCGGCCCTTGCTCAGTCCGAGACCAATACTGTCTCGGTGTGCTCGACCTCGGGAGGCGCTGCAAAATACTGTCCGACCAGCCCGCGCCAAGCCGTGAAGTCTTCAGAACCTCTGAAATCGACGGTGTGGTTTTCCAGCGTGTCCCACCTGGCCATCAGCCGGTAACGCGACGGCTTCTCGATCGACTTGTGCAGTTCGATCCCTCTGCCGCCCTTGGCGCGCTGGAACAGCGGGCGCGCTTTGGCGACCGCGGCCTCAAAGTCCTTTTCGGTGCCGGGCTTGACGTCGATTTGGGCGATTTCGGTGATCATTGGGTTTGCGGCCTCCGGTTGAGAACGCACGTCTCTAACCCAGCCGGCAAAAAAGAAAAAGACGCCTTGCGGCGCCCGCATCCCTATTCGTATCCGCCCCTGCCTCAGTTCAACAGCAGCACCGTGCTGGCGACCATCATCGCACAGCCGACGAACAAGATCACAGGCCAGCGGCTCCGCCGTTGACCGTATCGGCCCTGGGCACGACGCTGCGTGATCAGCGCGGTCTCATATTCGTCGGAGGTCGAGAACATGCAGGCAAAACCGCCGCGCGCCGAAATCGCAGCCGCTTCGAGCGACATCAGGTCGGACTGGGGATTGCGTCTACGGATCGAGTCCATATCGGAGATGATATCGACGGAATGGTAAACGGCAGGTTACCGGCGCCGCCGCACCGACCCTAGGCGAGGCGCGTCAAGCCGGGCTGGGGTTGCGGTGGACGCGCGGTGCCTGCGCTCTTTCGCCGCCAGTTTTCCAGCGACAGCGGCAGTTCTTCCGCGGCCTCGACCCGATTGCGGCCGCTGCGCTTGGCCTGATAGAGCGCGGTGTCGGCCGCCGCCAGCAGCACCTCGAGTTCGGTGCCGGCCGGCCCGCCGGCCACGCCAATACTGACGGTGGTATCGACCGGCCCGGTCTCATCCACAATTCCCGAAGCCTCGAATGCCTCGCGTACGCGCTCGGCGACGATCACCCCCTCCTCGAGCGGACATGGCAGCAGAGCCGCAAACTCCTCGCCGCCGATGCGTCCGGAGAGATCGCTGATGCGCACATTGTTGACGACGACGGCGGAGAACAGTTTGAGAATCTCGTCGCCGGCGGGGTGACCGAAGCGATCGTTGATCGATTTGAAGTGGTCGATGTCGAAGATCATCACCGTTACCGGACGGCCGGCACTGGATTCGCGCTCGATGACCCGCCCACAGGCCTCGGCAAAACCGCGGCGATTGAACATGCCGGTGAGCGGATCGACCGAGGCCGCGGTCTTGTGCACGGTCACCGCGCGTTCCGACACCAGCATGAAGATGACGAACACGGTGCCGACCGCATAGAGCACGACCTCGATCGCAAATGCCTTGACCCAGATGCTGCTGCCGAACGCATCATCATGCGGGTGCAGGAGATCGCCGAGCAGGATCGGCAGCATCAGCACGAAACCGTGCAGCACCGGGACAACGATCGCCGGCCAGCGCCTTTGCAGCGTCCTGCGGCGTTCGGTCCACAATTCGGCGGCCGTCAGCGCCGCATAGACAGCAACGATGCCGGCGCCGATCGTCATCCGCATCGCGGAAGCTTCTGGCGCCAGCGTCATGACGGCGGCTATCCAGGCCAGCGCACCAAGAACCAGCCCCGGCAGATTGGGCTTGCGTCCGTGGAACACGCGCGAGGCGTTCCAGACCATGCCGCAGGCGACGAAGCCCACGGCATTCAGCGCCAGCGCCGGCATCCCGCCGAGGATCGGACCGGCCAGCGTCCAGAGCGCCACCGACGCGGCACCCAGCAGATAGGCGGCTCCCCACCACTTCAACGCCGGAATATTCTCCTGACCGCCGAAGAACAGCAGCATGGACCCCAGCAAGCCTGCGACCATGGTGGCAACGAGATAGAGCGTGGAAGTATCGAGCGACATGGGTCACCGGATGATTGTGATGCCGAATGCATGGCGCGGCGAAAATCGAAATCAGGTGCCGTCGCCGCCTGGGACGCTATGATCGCCGCGTTGGCAATCCGTTTGCGCGAGGCTGCAAGTTTTCAGGAAAAACTGCGTCAACTCGTCGGCAAATGCGACGCGAAACGAAAAGGCGCCCGCAAGCGGGCGCCTTCGATGTCCGGGATATGCCGCGTTCGCGGCAAATTCTAACGAAGCGATTAGCGCTTCGAGAACTGGAACGACTTGCGCGCCTTGGCGCGGCCGTACTTCTTGCGCTCGACCACACGCGAGTCGCGCGTGAGAAAGCCGCCCTTCTTCAGGACGCCGCGCAGGTCGGGCTCGAAATAGGTCAGCGCCTTCGAGATACCGTGACGCACGGCGCCCGCCTGGCCCGACAGACCGCCGCCGGCCACGGTGCAGATGACGTCGTACTGGCCCGCGCGTGCGGCGGCGATCAACGGCTGCTGAATCATCATCCGCAGCACCGGACGGGCGAAATAGACTTCGACTTCACGGGTATTGACGGTCACCTTGCCGGCGCCCGGCTTGATCCAGACCCGGGCAACCGCATCCTTGCGCTTGCCGGTAGCATAGGCGCGGCCGAACTTGTCGACCTTCTTGACGTATTTCGGCGCTTCCGGCGTGGCCGGCTTGAGCTGCGACAACTGATCGAGCGACTGCATGGTGTCGGACATCTTATGCGGCCCTCATGTTCTTGCGATTCATCGAAGAAACGTCCACGGTTTCAGGTTGCTGGGCTTCATGCGGATGCTCCGGCCCGGGGTAAACGCGCAGATTACCGAGCTGGACACGGCCGAGCGGTCCGCGCGGAATCATGCGC
>JBAVEE010000715.1:0-14031 GCA_049587575.1 Bradyrhizobium sp. | reverse complement strand
CGCGAAATGTGCGCCCGAAATTCCTGTTCCTGCCCGGCGGACCATGGAATCTTCGCTATAGCGATCGCAATGAGGGTCTGGGAGCGTCGGGCGCCCCTTGCTGTCTGACATCTGAATCGGCGGCAATTCAGACGCGCGAGGAGTCCTCACGCCCCCTGCTGTTGGGCGCGGGAGGCGTGGGATTGCAGCGCGCGGATGCGATCGGCCAGCGTTCCGCCGCCCTCGGAAGCGTTGCCATTGGCGGCGGCTCCGTTTGCGGCGCCCTGGGATGGTTTCACAGGGATCGCAGGCTCTGCCGCCAGCATGGCCTCGATCGGCGAATTCGGTCCTTCGAGCTGCATCGCCAGTTTGGCGACTTCGGCGGCGATATCGTTGATGCGTTCGCGCAGCAGCGCATTTTCCATGCGCTCGGTCGCCCACGAGCTTTCCGCCTGCTGCTGGATCGCGTTGATGTCGCGCTGCAGCTTGGCGCGCTCGTCGCGCGCAAGCCGAAGCTGTTCCTCGACCGCGGCTTTCTCGGACTTCAGCTTTTCCAGCGCCGGCCACGTGCCGCTGCTGGTGAGGGTGAGTTCGTCGCGCAATTCCCTGGCGGTGCGCTCGGCGGCTTCTTTCGCCTGGCGCAGCTGATCGTTCTCATGGTCGCGCTCGGCCAAAAGCTTTCCTTGTGTCGCAAGGCGGGCTTCAAGATCGTTGACGCGGTCGCCGAGCAGCTCGGCTTCCTTGACCTGGACGATCAGCTGGCGATCGAGATCGGTGACCCGCTGGCTCAAATTCTCGACCCGGCTGCGTGCCTCGGTGAGATCGCGGGTGGCGGCCTCGGATTCGCCGCGCTCCTGCGCAAGCCGCGCCTGCGTGGCGGCGAATTCCTTCTCGGCGTCACCGACGCGTCCCTTCAGCGCGTCGATCTGGGCATGCACCGCCACCAGCTCGACCTTTCGGCTCTCCGCCATCATCGAACGGTCGGACAGCTCGGCGTTGAGTTTCGCAAGCTCGGCTTGCTTGTCGGCCAGCGCCTGCCCCGCCTGACGCAGCGCTTCGGTTTTGGCGATGAAATCCTCCTCGGTGGCGCGCAGCTGCTGCTGCATCGCCTTCTCGCGGGCTTCCAGCGAAAAGATCGCGGCGTTCTTTTCGCCGAGCTCGAGCTTCATGCGATTGATCGCATCCGACTTCTTGCCGAGTTCGGCGAGCTGACTGGTGGTCTTGTTCTTGAGCTGCTCGACGCTCATCTCCAGCCGTCGCGCCGACATCGCGAACTCCGCGCGCAGCTGGTCCTTGTCGGCCTGGATTTCCGCCATCGACAGCGGCGTCGCCGCCTCCATCCGCCGGGTGGTCAGACGCACCGCGCGGTTATGCACCAGCGGCACGATCATCAGACCGACCAGCATCGACACCAAAAAACCGATCGCCAGATACATGATCGGTTCGACCATGGATGGGTACTCCCCGAAAAAACTCTTCTATTCACAATGCCATGGGGCACGGGGGAAAGGCCAGCCCCATGCGACGTTAACGTGAATCCGGAAAGTTCTTGAATCCGGAAGACCTTGGCGGACCGCGATCGGAAATCGCCGGCTTGACCGGATGGTGCCGGTTCCGCCGGCAAACCGGGAAGTCAGGGCCGGATCGCGCCCGACGCCGGCTGTTGCGGAACAGATGACCTCAGAACGGATTCCAGGTCGCGCGCGGAGTATATTTGAGGTAGCCGATATTGGCGCCGAGGCGCAGGCCGAGACCGGATCGGATCGGCACCAGCACGATGTTGTTCGCGGTCAGCGCGGTCATCCCGAAGCCGCCGATGATATAGGCGGAGCCGTCAATGCCGCCAAAGCGCTGGTAGATCGCGCTCGTCGCCGGAAGATTGTAGACCAGCGTCATGGTGCGCGCGCCATCGCCGCCCCAATCGAAGCCGACGGACGGTCCCTGCCAGTAGACCCGCAAATCGCCGGCATTCTTGGTGTAAAGCGTGCCCTCGCCATATCTTAATCCGGCAACAAAGGCGCCCGAGCCTTCCTCGCCGAGGATATAGCCGTTCGGCAGGCCCCATTGGCTGACCGCGCGCTCGATCACCGAGGCGAGGCCGCGCGATACGTTGCCGAAAAACCGGTGCCCGGCGCTGGTCAGTTCGTCCGGGCCGTAGGTATTGGGGCTGGGCTGGCGCTGCGGCGGGGGCAATTCCGCCGGAGGCGCCTGCTGCGACGAGGCGGGGACGGACCAGCACATCATCGCGGCAAGCGTCACCGCTGCAAGGCGTGAGGCGAAAATCATGAAAAACCCCTGGGTATTGAAAACCTGGCCGCGGCCTTAACCTGACGCTGACAAGCACGGATTTAGGCTGCGCCCAGTGTCCCCCGACTCGGATGTTATCGGTATCAACTATGACGGCACAGCGGCAGGAAAGAAACGGCAGGTGGTCCGGAATTCGCTCTCGCCCCGGAATAGCCTTTATCGCCGTGCTGGCAAGTCTTTTGTCGGCAAGCCTTGGTGAATTGGCCGGCGGCGGGTTCGCGGCCCGGGCGGGGACCACCGAGCGCGTGGTGACTAACCGTTTCAGCGGTCTGGCGATCGAGGGGTACGATCCCGTGGCGTATTTTGCCGATGCCCGCCCCATGATCGGCCTGCCGGAGTTCGAGGCGTCGGAAGCCGGCGTGGTCTGGCGCTTTCGCAACGAGGGCAACCGCGCTTCCTTTGTTGCCCATCCCGACATCTACGGCCCGCAGTTCGGCGGCTACGACCCGATCGACCTGGCGCGTGGGGTCACGGTCGCCGGTAACCCACGGTTCTGGCTGATCTCGGGTCAGCGGCTCTACCTGTTCGGTCGCGAGGAACACCGCGATGCCTTTGCCGCCAATCCGCAGCCGGTGCTGCAACAGGCGAATTCACGCTGGCCGGCACTGGAGCAGGATCTGGCGCAATGAAGAATGCGCCATTCAGCGCACCGCCGCAGGATCGCCCCAGGCGATGAACGCCGGCACGATAAAGTCCTTAACCCCTTTGCCGAACTGCAAGGCAGCCCCTTGCGCGTCCGTGACCTTGCCGCCGGCCGCGGTGACGATCGCGTGTCCGGCCGCGACATCCCACTCATGCGTCGGGGCGAGCCGCGGATAAATATCGACGGCGCCCTCGGCCACCCGGCCGAATTTGACCGCCGAGCCGAGCGTCTGCCTGACGGCGCCGGGCCTGCGCTCAATAAAGGCTTCGGTCCTGGCATCGCCGTGCGAGCGGCTGACCGCCACGATCCAGGGGGTGCCGGCTTCCGGGAAGGGGCGGGTATGGATTGGCTCGGCGCTGAGGATTCCGTCGCTCGTCGTCAGCCGTTCTGCGCCGCGGCCGACGAGGCCCCGCCAGATCAATCCAAGCGCGGGGGCGCCAATGATGCCCAATAATGGCGCGCCATGGCTCACCAGCGCGAGATTGACCGTGAATTCGCCGCGGCCGGCGACAAACTCCTTGGTGCCGTCGAGCGGATCAATCAGAAAGAAACTGCCCTCGTAGGGCGGCCTCGCCAGATGAACGCGTTCCTCGGATAATGCCGGCACCCCCGGGATGAGCCGGGTGAGGCCGTCGCCGATGATGCGGTCGGCGGCGAGGTCCGCCTCCGTCACGGGCGATCCGTCGAGCTTGCCGTCGATCCGCATGGCAGCGCGGTTGACGGCAAGAATGGCCGCTCCGGCCCGGACGACGAGCTCGGTCAGGGGCTCCATCAGCGCGGCCGCGCTATCGCGGTCGATCACCTGACCTGGCGAACATGCTTCATTCATTGGGCGGACCTCATATAAAGCCTCTCTATAGCTGCAGTTTTCGCGCCTGTTAACCTTCGTCCGGCCGGCTTGTGTTGGCAGCACGCGCGTCCGCAGTGTATCAAGCCTGCGAGCCTGCGTGATTCGCCGGATCCGCGCTTGTCATCGATTTTTAGGAACGCCTTATGTCTGGTGCCCCGTCTCCCGGTCCCGCCCCCGATGCCCTCGAGCTTGCGGCGTTGCTATGTTCCCGGGTTTGCCACGATCTCATCAGTCCGGTGGGCGCCATCGTCAATGGGCTTGAAGTCCTCGACGACAATCCCAAGCCGGAAGACCGCGAATTCGCCCTCGATCTGATTCGAAAGAGCGCCAAGACCGCGTCGGCGCGCCTGCAGTTCTGCCGCCTGGCGTTTGGGGCTGCGGGATCGGCGGGTGCGCAGATCGATCTGGGCGACGCGCAGGCCATGGCGCGCGGTCACCTCGAGGACGGCAAGACCACGATCGCGTGGAATCTGCCGCGCCTGCTGTTGCCGAAAAACAGGGTCAAGCTGCTGCTGAACATGATGGTGATCGCCCAGCAGACCATACCGCGCGGCGGGGTACTCACGGTCGATCCGATCGGCGAAGGCGATGGGTTCGGCTTTCGTGTCACTGCGAACGGGCTGAATGCCCGCATGCCGCAAAATATCGCCGACCTCCTGAGTTCGGGCCACGTCTCTATCGTCGATGCTCATGCCGTACAGCCCTATTACACGCGGCTCCTGGCGCAGTCTTGCGGACTGAGCGTGATGCTGGCGCCCGAGGGCAATGCGGTGGTGGTGACCGCGTCCTGAAGCGCGGTTATCGAAAACGGTTATTTGCTGCGGCAAACCCCGGTTTCGCGCTGCCGGAAAAATGCGCCGGAAGGGGACATGGTTAACCAATGGTTTAACCCGCGCCCCGGTTCAACAACGGTCGTCTTATCTCTTTGTTGATCCCGTTCTTTTCCAAATGCTCAACCAATATTAAACGCTTTCCATAGAAGCTGGCCAAACTCGGAATGGCGTGTCGACGTCGGACGCCCGAGGGTGGAAGGCCGATTTCATGGATGATTTGTTGCGAGAGTTTCTGACGGAGACCAGCGAAAGCCTGGACACCGTTGACAATCAATTGGTGCGGTTCGAACAGGATCCGAACAACGCCAAGATCCTGGATAACATCTTCCGTCTTGTTCATACCATCAAGGGAACCTGCGGTTTCCTGGGCTTGCCGCGCCTCGAAGCGCTGGCCCATGCCGGCGAGACCCTGATGGGCAAATTCCGTGACGGAATGCCGGTCACGGCGGAGGCGGTGACGCTGATCCTCGGCAGCATCGACCGCATCAAGGAGATTCTCGGCGGGCTTGAGGCCACCGAGACAGAGCCGGAAGGCAACGATCAGGATCTGATCGCGCAACTTCAGCAAATGGTCGAGCGTGGCATGGAGGCCATGTCGGCACCGGCTGCGTCCGCGCCGGCCGCGTCGACGCCCGCTGTCCAGCCCGCCAGGGCGCAGGGCAACCTGGTCCCACAGATTCTGGAACGCGAACTGCGCCCCGGCGAAGTGTCGCTGGATGAATTGGAGCGCGCATTCCGCGAGACCGCGGCCGAGCCTGTCGCGCCGCGTGCACCGGAAATGGCCGCGCCGCCCGCGTCGCAGGTTAGCCCCCCGCCGCCTGCGCCTGCGCCCGAACAGCGCGCAGCGTCACCGAAAGCGCCAAAGGCCGCTGCAAAGAAGGTGGCGGTCGAAGTCGAAGCCGCCGAAGGCGATCGCGTCGCCAACCAGTCGATCCGGGTGAATGTCGACACGCTGGAACACCTGATGACGATGGTCTCGGAGCTGGTGCTGACGCGCAACCAGCTGCTGGAGATTTCGCGGCGCAACGAGGACACCGAGTTCAAGGTGCCGTTGCAGCGGCTGTCGAACGTCACCGCCGAACTGCAGGAAGGCGTCATGAAGACGCGGATGCAGCCGATCGGCAATGCCTGGCAGAAGCTGCCGCGCATCGTCCGCGACCTCTCCAGCGAACTTCACAAGCAGATCGAACTGGAGATGCACGGCGCCGACACCGAGCTCGATCGGCAGGTGCTGGACCTGATCAAGGATCCCCTGACGCATATGGTGCGCAACTCGGCCGATCACGGGCTGGAGACGCCGGCCGAGCGCGCCGCCGCCGGCAAGCCCGAGCAGGGCACGATCCGGCTATCCGCCTACCATGAAGGCGGCCACATCATCATCTGCATCGCCGACAACGGCCGCGGGCTCAACACCGAGCGGATCAAGGCCAAGGCGGTCGCCAACGGCCTGGTCAGCGAGGCCGAACTGGAGAAGATGACGGAAGCGCAGATCCACAAGTTCATCTTCGCGCCGGGCTTCTCGACCGCGGCCACCGTGACCAGCGTGTCCGGCCGCGGCGTCGGCATGGACGTGGTGCGCACCAATATCGACCAGATCGGCGGCACCATCGACATCAAGTCGGTGGCCGGTGAGGGATCCTCCGTCACCATCAAAATTCCGCTGACGCTCGCCATTGTCTCGGCGCTGATCGTGGAAGCCGGCGGCGACCGCTTCGCGATCCCGCAGCTTTCGGTGGTCGAACTGGTTCGGGCGCGGGCCAATTCCGAGCACCGCATCGAGCGGATCAAGGACACCGCGGTTTTGCGGCTGCGCAACAAGCTGTTGCCGTTGATGCACCTGAAGAAACTGCTCAAGATCGACGACGGTTCTTCCTCCGATCCCGAAAATGGCTTCATCGTCGTCACGCAAGTCGGTAGTCAGACCTTCGGCATCGTGGTCGACGGCGTGTTCCACACCGAGGAAATCGTGGTCAAGCCGATGTCGACCAAGCTGCGTCACATCGACATGTTCTCCGGCAACACCATTCTGGGCGATGGCGCGGTCATCATGATCATCGATCCCAACGGTATCGCCAAGGCGCTCGGCGCTGCTGGTTCGGCCACCCACGAAATCGCCGACGAGAATGCCGCGATGCGCGCCATTGCGGCCGAACAGCTGACCTCGCTGTTGGTGTTCCGCGCCGGCTCGGCCCAGCCCAAGGCGGTGCCGCTGGGCCTGGTGACCCGGCTTGAAGAAATCGCGGCCGACAAGATCGAACTCTCCAACGGCCGCTATATGGTGCAATACCGCGAGCAGCTTATGCCGCTCGTGCAGATGAACGGGGTCAGCGTCCAGACTTCCGGCGCCCAGCCGATCCTGGTGTTTGCCGACGACGGCCGCTCGATGGGGCTGGTGGTCGACGAGATCATCGACATCGTCGAGGAACGGCTTCACATCGAGGTCGCGGGTTCGAGCGAGGGCATCCTCGGCTCCGCCGTGATCAAGGGACAGGCCACCGAGGTAATCGACGTCGGCCACTTCCTGCCGATGGCGTTCGCCGACTGGTTCAGCCGCAAGGAGATGCGGCCCTCGCAATCCGCGCAATCGGTGCTGCTGGTCGACGACTCCGCGTTCTTCCGCAACATGCTGGCGCCGGTGCTGAAGGCGGCGGGTTACAGGGTGCGGGTTGCGCCGAGCGCGCAGGAGGGCCTGGTGGCGCTGCGTTCGGGCCAGCCGTTCGACGTGGTGCTGACCGACATCGAAATGCCCGACATGAACGGGTTCGAATTCGCCGAGACCATCCGCGCCGATGCGCATCTGAGCTCGATGCCGATCATCGCGTTGTCCTCGCTGGTATCGCCGGCGGCGATCGAGCGCGGGCGGCAGGCCGGCTTCCACGATTACGTCGCCAAGTTCGATCGCCCCGGCCTGATCGCGGCGCTGAAAGAGCAGACCGCCGAGAGCGAACGGGCCGCGGCATGAAACAAGTTCAGCCGGGCATGAACAAGTTCAGCCCCGACGGCATGAGGATCAAAGCATGACCAGCAAGACCGAAACCATCGAAGGCGCCGTCGCCGAATACGTCACCGCCCTGATCGGGGGCCAGCTTTTCGGCTTGCCGATCTCGCGGGTGCAGGACGTATTCATGCCGCAGCGCCTGACCCGGGTGCCGCTGTCGTCGAACCAGATCGCCGGCGTGCTCAATTTGCGCGGACGCATCGTCACCGTGGTCGACATGCGTGCCCGTCTCGGCCTGCCCAAGAACGACGACGGCAAGCCGGCGATGGCGGTCGGCGTGGACCTGCGCGGCGAATCCTACGGCCTCCTGATCGATCAGATCGGCGAGGTGCTGCGGCTTCCCGACGACGGCCGCGAGGAAAACCCGGTCAACCTCGATCCCCGCATGGCCAAGCTCGCCGGCGGTGTGCATCGCCTTGACGGACAGCTCATGGTCGTCCTCGACGTCGATCGTGTTCTCGAAATGACGCCGGACATGTTGGCGGCTTAAGGCGACACGCGGTCACGGTGTCGCGCGAGCATAATGGAAATGTCCCTTCGGGATATCTGAGAGCAGAGGCTGAAATGAAAACATGTCTGGTCGTGGATGATTCAAGCGTCATCCGAAAGGTCGCGAGGCGCATCCTGGAAGGCCTGGATTTCCAGATCGTCGAAGCTGAAGACGGCGAGAAGGCGCTCGAGGTCTGCAGGCGCGGAATGCCCGAGGCGGTCCTGCTCGACTGGAACATGCCCGTCATGGACGGATATGAATTTCTCGGCAACCTCCGCCGCATGCCTGGCGGCGACCAGCCCAAGGTGGTGTTCTGCACCACCGAAAACGATGTCGCGCATATCGCGCGCGCGCTTCACGCCGGTGCCAACGAATACATCATGAAGCCGTTCGACAAGGACATCGTCACCGCCAAGTTCCAGGAAGTCGGGCTGATCTGATTTTAAGCACTTTATCCGGCGGCGCATCAGCCCTCGGCGATATCGTTCGATGGTGCCGCTTGAGCCCAGCTGGTGAGTAGTGAATGAGTGTTGCGTTGACAAGTTCCCCGACCCTGAATTCGACGCAGCAGGAACCGCTGCGGGTGATGGTGGTCGATGACTCCGTCGTCATCAGAGGAATGATCTCCCGCTGGCTCGCGGCCGAACCCGACATCGTCGTCGCGGCATCGTTGCGCACCGGCCTTGACGCCGTCAACCAGATCGAACGCGTCAATCCCGATGTTGCCGTACTCGATATCGAGATGCCGGAACTCGACGGCATTTCCGCGCTGCCGTTGCTGCTGGCAAAGAAGCGCAACCTCATCATCATCATGGCGTCGACCCTGACCCGCCGCAACGCGGAAATCAGCTTCAAGGCGCTCTCGCTCGGCGCAGCGGACTATATCCCGAAGCCGGAAAGCACCCGCGAACCCGCGGCCGCCGAAACCTTTCGCCACGATCTGCTGCAGAAGATCCGTCATCTTGGCGCCAAGGTTCGCCGTGCAGCCCCGGCTTCTTCGGCTCCGCCGTTGGCGCCAGCCCTCGATCGTGCGCGCGATCCGTTGCCCCGGGCGCCGGCCGCGCATCCGCCATTGCTGCGCCGCGCATTCAGCGCGCAAACACCGCGCGTGCTCTTGATCGGCTCGTCGACGGGCGGTCCGCAGGCGCTCATGGCCCTGGTCGGGGAGATCGGCGCCGTGATCGACCGGTTTCCCGTGCTCATCACGCAACACATGCCGCCCACTTTCACAACGATTCTCGCCGAGCATCTGGCGCGCTCAAGCCATCGGCCGGCGCATGAAGCCGTCGATGGCGAGATCGTCAGGGCGGGCCAAATCTATCTCGCGCCGGGCGCCCGCCATATGCGCGTCGCGCGCCATGGCGCCGATGCCGTGATCGTCCTCGACGACGGACCGCCGGTCAATTTCTGCAAGCCTGCCGTCGACCCGTTGTTCGCTTCTGCGATCGATGTCTGGCAGGGCGCGATTCTGGCTGTCGTGCTGACGGGCATGGGCTCGGACGGGATGCGCGGCGGCAAGGAGATCGTCGCCGCCGGCGGAAGCGTGATCGCCCAGGACGAAGCTACCAGCGTGGTCTGGGGAATGCCGGGCGCGGCCGCGAATGCAGGCATTTGCGCCGCGGTTCTGCCGCTCGGTCAGATTGCGCCAAAACTAATTCGACTATTTTCGGGAGATCGCTCGTGACGCCGTTGGATTATGAGTTCCTGCGCAAGATCCTGAAAGAGCGTTCCGGCCTGGATCTGTCTCCCGACAAGCAATACCTGGTCGAAAGCCGACTGATTCCGCTGGCACGAAGGATCAGCCTGCCGGGGATCACCGAGCTCGTCCAGAAGATGAAGACCGGATCGGCAGACGGACTGACGGCAGAGGTGGTCGAGGCGATGACCACCAACGAGACCTTTTTCTTCCGCGACAAGATTCCGTTCGATCATCTGCGTGAGACGATGCTTCCGGCCATGCTGCGGGCGCGCGCGAGCCGCCGCGCCTTGCGCATATGGTGCGCGGCTTCGTCGACCGGGCAGGAGCCTTATTCGATTGCGATGTGCCTGAGGGAGCTGGGCGCGACGCTGGCGGGGTGGCGGGTCGAAATCCTGGCCACCGATCTGTCGCAGGGCGTCCTGGAAAAATCCAAAGCCGGGCTCTTCAGCCAGTTCGAGGTCCAGCGCGGGCTGCCCATTCAGCTGCTCGTCAAGTATTTCACGCAGGTCGGGGAGCTGTGGCAGCTCAATGCGGATATTCGCGGCATGGTGCAGCATCGTCAGTTGAACCTGCTGCAGGACTTCGGGCATCTTGGAACGTTCGACGTGATCTTTTGCCGCAACGTGCTGATCTATTTCGACCAGGACACCAAAGCCGGCATCTTCGAGCGCCTTGCAAGGGTGGTCGAGCCCGACGGCTTCATGGTGCTGGGCGCAGCCGAATCCGTGGTCGGTATCTCCGACGCTTTCAAGCCCCACCCGGAGCGTCGCGGGCTCTATCGCCCGAACGCTGCCCGAACCGCGAAGTCTGGCGTCGCGGCCAGCATGCCGCTCGCCATGAAGGCGTTTGCATCGGCGTCGCGGTAAAGCGGCACGGCTGATTCAGCAAGACCGGGCCAGACTGCACGTATCGCTCACAGGATCGCGTGCGGCAGGAATCGCGACGGGTTGCCGGTGACCGGATTCTCATCCTCGCGGATCGACAGCCCGCACGGGGTGTGACGACCAGCCAGCCGCCGAGCACCGGGTATTGCTTCGAAAAACCCGGCAACGGCGCCGATCCTTCCGTCGACGCACGCCAGCGGCCGGTTCAATCCGCAAACAAAAACCCCGCCATTTGCGGCGGGGTCCAGTCTGGGAGGAGTGAGCCGTACGGGCTCGCACTAACCCATGATCAGGCGGGAATGCGCTCTTCGACCTCGTGCGGCTCGCGCAGCACGTAGCCGCGGCCCCACACGGTCTCGATGAAGTTGCGGCCTTCGGAGGCGTTGGCGAGCTTCTTGCGCAGCTTGCAGATGAAGACGTCGATGATCTTCAGTTCCGGCTCGTCCATGCCGCCATAGAGATGGTTGAGGAACATTTCCTTGGTGAGCGTGGTGCCCTTGCGGAGCGAAAGCAGCTCCAGCATCTGGTATTCCTTGCCCGTCAGATGCACGCGCTGGCCGCCGACCTCGACCGTCTTGGTGTCGAGATTGACCACGAGATCGCCGGTCTGGATCACCGACTGGGCGTGGCCCTTGGAGCGGCGCACGATCGCATGAATGCGCGCAACCAGTTCGTCCTTGTGGAAGGGCTTGGTCATGTAGTCGTCGGCGCCGACGCCGAGACCCTTGACCTTGTCCTCGATGCCGGCGAGGCCGGAGAGGATCAGAATGGGGGTTTTGATTTTCGACACCCGAAGCTGCTTGAGCACGTCGTAGCCGGACATGTCGGGCAGATTGAGGTCGAGCAGGATGATGTCGTAGTCGTACAATTTTCCGAGATCGACGCCTTCTTCCCCGAGATCCGTCGTATAGACGTTGAAACTCTCGGATTTAAGCATCAGTTCGATCGACTGCGCGACGGCGCTGTCATCTTCTATCAGCAGAACGCGCATGCCAGTCCCCTATAGTCGCCGCTCCGGGCGTCAGGTCGGCCGCACTTGCGGCACAAAACGCCTTTGAACAACTGATTCGGATCCTGACGGTATATGGTTAACAAAATCTGATTCATGTTCGCAAGCTCTATCCGTGCAATTTTTTTCGAATCGCCCTAAGATATTGCGCTAAAGCAGTTTTTCGTATCCGTTTCCGCTCAAGTTCTACATTAAGAGACGGGCCTAACCGACTCTCGCGACTCGCCCTTCCTTCTGACGGCCGAGTACTTTCAGTTATCAAAGACAGTGACGTAATGATTAACGATGCGGGTAAACACCAGGTTAAGGGCGGGTCCGAAATGCGCCAAAACTTAAGGGTTTCGCAATGAAGGCGCTCGCCGAACAGATCGGCGACATCGATGGCGTCAACATTTATGGCCGCGTGGTCGGCGTGCGCGGCCTGATGGTCGAGATCGCCGGGCCGATTCACGCGATGTCGGTGGGCGCCCGCATCGTGATCGAGACCGGCGGCCATCGCTTCATCCCTTCCGAGGTCATCGGATTCACCGGCAATAACGCCGTGGTGATGCCGTTCGCGGGCCTTGACGGCGTCAGGCGCGGTTGTCGCGCCGTCATCGCCAACGCCGCAAGTCAGGTGCGGCCTTCGCCGTTGTGGCTTGGCCGCGTTATAAACGCCATGGGCGAACCGATCGACGGCAAGGGGCCTTTGCCCCACGGCAGTTCGCCGATGCCCTACCGCAACTCGCCGCCGCCGGCGCATTCGCGCATGCGGGTCGGTGCGCCGCTCGATCTCGGCGTGCGGGCGCTCAACACGTTTCTGACCTGCTGTCGCGGCCAGCGGCTCGGCATCTTCGCCGGCTCCGGCGTCGGAAAGTCGGTCCTGTTGTCGATGCTGGCGCGCAATGTCGACGCCGATATCACGGTGATCGGTCTCGTCGGCGAACGCGGCCGCGAGGTACAGGAATTTCTGCAGGACGACCTCGGAGAAGAGGGATTGGCGCGATCGGTTGTGGTGGTGGCCACCTCTGACGAACCCGCATTGATGCGGCGGCAGGCGGCTTATTTGACCTTGGCGATCTCGGAGTATTTTCGCGATGAAGGCAAGGACGTGCTGTGTCTGATGGATTCGGTGACCCGCTTTGCCATGGCCCAGCGCGAGATCGGGCTGTCGGCGGGCGAGCCGCCGACCGCCAAGGGCTACACGCCGACCGTGTTCACCGAACTGCCGAAGCTGCTCGAGCGCGCCGGCCCCGGGACCGGTGCCGGCAGCATCACCGGCATTTTCACGGTGCTGGTCGATGGCGACGACCACAATGAGCCGATCGCGGACGCGGTGCGCGGCATTCTGGACGGCCATGTGGTGATGGAGCGGGCGATCGCCGAGCGCGGACGTTTCCCGGCGATCAACATTCTCAAGTCGGTGTCGCGCACCATGCCGAAATCGGCCGATCCGACCTATCTGCCGGTCATCACCAAGGCGCGTCAGGTGATGGCGACCTATGCCGACATGGAGGAATTGATCCGGCTGGGGGCCTATCGCGCCGGCTCAAGCCCCGAGGTCGACGAGGCGATCGCCCTGCATGATCCGCTGGAGGGCTTTCTGCGCCAGGCCAAGGACGAGGTAACCGGCCTCAATGAGGGTTATCGGCAGCTCGAGCAAATCCTGGGGAATTTGGAAACGGAACGCTAACTTTGTCAGGCCATCATCCGCGCCACATAAGGTGTATGCCGGCGGGGCCCCAGGGGGGAGCCGGCGCCGTCCCGTATCCAGATCGGGACTTCTGGGGAGTATGAGTCGATGAAGTCACGTGAAACGCTGATTCGCCTGAAGAAATTTCAGGTCGATGAAAAGCGCCGAAGGGTCGCCCAGATAGAAGGCATGATCGCCGATTTCCAGCGCATGTCGGTCGACCTGGAGCGCGAAATCCAGAGCGAACAGGAGCGCGCCGGGATCAACGATCCCACGCACTTCGCCTATCCGACCTATGCCAAGGCCGCGATCCAGCGGCGGGAAAATCTGACCCGTTCCGCCGACGAACTGCGTATTCAGCTTGAAGACGCGAAAAGCCTGCTGGGCGAAGCCTTCGACGAGCTCAAGAAAGTCGAGCTCCTGGACGAGCGCGATCAGGCGCGCGAGCGGGCTGAAGAAAACGCCCGGGAACAGGCCGATCTCGACAGCATCGGCCTGATGCGCGCCCGGATCGGAGCCATTGCCTGAGGCGTTCTTTCTCGCCTGCCGCAGGAGTGCAAAAACCCGGATCGCGAGGTCCGGGTTTTTCTTGGCCTTATCCCAAGGCGCCGTCCACAGGGCCTTCGATCGCCGGTTTGGCGGACCGCTTTGGCCCGGGATATGATAC
>JBAVEE010000714.1:0-1506 GCA_049587575.1 Bradyrhizobium sp. | reverse complement strand
CTCTAACTCTGTGCCGGCGTGTTTTGCTTCACGACGGCGAGGCCTTTCTCGGTCGGAAACACGCTCTCGTATAACGCCCGGGCCCCTTGAATAAGACGCGCCTCGTCGTCCCGATCGGGACCGGGCTTCGTAAATTCCACGACTTCGCCCATTTGATCTCCAGGGAAGGAAACGACCGGCGAAGACAGAAATGCGAACCTCATGCCAGTCCAGGGGGACTGTTCTCGAACCCGTATCGATCCGGAAGCCAAGTCCCTGAGCGACCGGCCAGATCAGGTTCCATTATTACATTTAGTTCTGTCGTATAATCATAATACTCCTGACGTTATGCGCGGCATAAGGTTGTGCGTATCCAGGAGGTGGCAATGAAAAAAATTCTAGGCTACCGCGCGATGGGTTCGCTGTGCCGCCAGCAGGCGGTCTTTCACCCGGAAAACAGCTGGAAATGGCTCGGTGACGCCGAACGCTGGGAGCATCTCGCTGACGCTGAAATCGCCTCACACTTCAAGGAATGCAACGCCTCCGGCTCAGACGACCTGACCCTCGCCGAGGCAGCAGCCCCCTCGGACGCGGACGCCGCGCGATGGGAAACGGTCGTCGCTGCGTGAGTGATTGTTCGCACGTAGGGCGCAATAGCGTCAGCGTATTGCCCCGAAACGCAATTGAATTGATCGCGGCTACTAACCTGGCCTAACTCGCCCAGCTCTACCCCACCCAAAACCCCGGCGTTGCCGGCTCCAGCCTGCCGCCGATCCGCACCGGCGCGACCTTGAGCGCAAGTCCCGTCGCGTCGTCGGTCTCGACCGCGACGCCGCTCAGCGTTGCTGCGCCCGCCGCCGGCTCGAACCTTCCTGAGGGAATGCCGGACGTGAAGCGCCGCAGCGGCTCTTCCTTCTGCATGCCGATGATCGAATCATAATCGCCGGTCATGCCGGCGTCGGTCATGTAGGCGGTGCCGCCTGACAGAATCTGATGGTCGGCGGTCGGCACATGGGTGTGGGTGCCAACCACGAGACTGGCGCGGCCGTCGCAGAAAAATCCGATGCCCTGCTTTTCGCTCGACGCCTCGCCATGGAAATCGACCACGATCGCGTCCGCCGCCATCCGCAACGGACAGGCTTCGAGTTCGCGGTTGAGAACCGCGAACGGATCGTCGAACGGGGTCATGAAGACGCGGCCGATGGCGTTGACGACCAGCGCGCGCTTGCCGCTCTTGGTGTCGACCAGCGCCGCACCGCGGCCCGGCGTTCCCCTCGGAAAATTCGCCGGGCGAACCAGCCGCGGCGCGCGCTCGATGAACACCAGCGCCTCGCGCTGGTCCCAGGCATGATTACCGAGCGTGACGGCATCGGCGCCGGCGTCGATGAATTCCTGGTAGATCGCTTCGGTGATGCCGAAGCCGCCGGCTGCGTTCTCACCATTGACGACGACGAGATCGAGGCGGAAGTCGCGGATCATGCCGGGCAGGTGCTCGGAAACGGCAGTGCGCCCGGCCTTGCCGACGAC
>JBAVEE010000713.1:0-8507 GCA_049587575.1 Bradyrhizobium sp. | reverse complement strand
GACCGATCGGGCCGGCCGTGCAGAGGAACCAGGATGTCCGCCACTGCCAAGACGCGGCGTCCACCGTCGAGAACCCGGATGTTTCTGGAGGGGCGGGCGATCCACGAGCTTGGCGCGTTTATCGGTGCCTTGCCGCTGCTCAGCCTGGCGCCGAAGGGCGACGGGCATCCGGTGCTGGTATTGCCCGGACTTGTGGCGTCGGACCTCTCGACGCGGCCGCTGCGCAGTTTCCTGAAGAACCGCGGCTACGCGGTCAGCGGCTGGCGGCAGGGCAGCAATCTCGGCCTGCGCGATGGCGTGGAGCACGCGATGGTCGATCTGGTGCGCGAACTCAGCGACACGCACGGGCGCAAGATCAGCATGGTCGGCTGGAGCCTTGGCGGTCTCTATGCGCGGCAGCTTGCGAAGATGATGCCCGATCGCGTGCGCTCGGTGATCACGCTCGGCAGTCCGTTCGCGGGCAGTCCCAAGGCCACCAACGCCTGGCGCGTCTATGAGATGGCGAGCGGTCGCAGCGCCGAGCAGGAAGATCACCGGTTCGGCGGATCACTTTCGGAAACGCCGCCGGTGCCGACCACCGCGATCTTCAGTCGCACCGACGGCATCTGCGCGTGGCAAGGCTGCATGGAGAAGACCTCCACGACGTCCGAGAGCATCGAGGTCGAAAGCAGCCATTGCGGCATGGGTCATCACCCCGCCGTCGTCTACGCCGTGGCCGACCGTCTCGCCCAGCCCGAAGGCATGTGGAAGCCGTTCGACCGCAGCGGCTGGCGCGCCATCGTGTATCCCGATCCCAACCGGTAGCGGCAGCGCGCCGGCTCCGGGATTTGCTCTTTCGTCATGGCCGGGCTTATCCTCGTCAAGCCCGGGCATGACGGTGCAGATGTAGGTTTTCTAAAATCCAAGAAACGCGCTATGCGTTGCGCATGGCGCATTCGCTTGCCCGCATCATCGACCAGCTCAAGCGCGAACCCTCGCGTACCGGGTCCATCGTCATCACGGTGTTCGGTGATGCGATCGTGCCGCGCGGCGGTTCGGTCTGGCTCGGCACGCTGCTGGAATTCTTCAAGGCGCTGGATATCGACAGCGGCGTGGTGCGCACCGCGATGTCGCGGCTCGCGGCCGACGGCTGGCTCGAGCGCGAGAGGCTCGGCCGCAACAGTTTTTATCGCCTTGTCAAAAAGGGCCGACAGACCTTCGATGCCGCGACCAAACATATCTACGATCCGCAGCCCTCGGATTGGACCGGGCGTTTTGAACTGCTGCTGATCGGCAACGGCGGGGATCGCGATGCCGCGCGCGAGGCGCTCAAAAACGCAGGGTTTGGCAGCCCGCTGCCCGGCGTGTGGGTCGCGCCGTCAGGCGTGCCGGTCCCGGAGGAAGCCGCTTCCGCGATCCGGCTCGAAGTATCCGCCGAGGACGACAGCGGCCGGCGCCTGCTCAGCGAAAGCTGGCCACTCGATCGCACCGCGGACGCCTATCTGAAATTCATGAAGACGTTCGAGCCATTGCGCGGCTGGATCGGCCGGCGGGCGCGGCTGTCGGACATCGATGCGTTCACGGCGCGGATTTTGCTGATCCATTATTACCGCCGCGTGGTGCTGCGCGATCCGCTGCTGCCGCCGCCATTGCTGCCCGCGGATTGGCCGGGCCGGGCGGCCCGCCAGCTCTGCGGCGAAATCTATCGCGGCCTGTTACCGGCTTCCGAGCAATGGCTCGACCGCAACGGCCTCAATGAAAACGGGCCGCTGCCAGCCGCGGGCGCCGAACTGGCGCGCCGCTTCGGGAATTGATATGTTACAGAATTATATTGCATGTTGAGATTTATGTTATATATCTGATCCCAATCATCCGGGAGGTCGGCGCATGTACACACAGGCGCTCAATACGTCGGAAGCCGAAGACCGCACCGTCGAGGACGTCGCGCGCGCCGCGCAGTTCCAGGCGCGCATCGACGCCGAGGAGCGCATCGAGCCCAACGACTGGATGCCGTCCGCCTATCGCAAGACGCTGACGCGGCAGATTTCGCAGCACGCGCATTCCGAGATCGTCGGCATGTTGCCGGAAGGCAACTGGATCACGCGCGCGCCTTCGCTGCGCCGCAAGGCTGCGCTGCTGGCCAAAGTGCAGGACGAGTGTGGCCACGGGCTTTATCTCTATGCCGCCGCCGAAACGCTCGGCGCCTCGCGCGAAGAACTGGTCGACCAGATGCTGGCCGGCAAGGCGAAGTATTCGTCGATCTTCAATTACCCGACGCTGACCTGGGCCGATATCGGCGTGATCGGCTGGCTGGTCGACGGCGCGGCGATCATGAACCAGATTCCGCTGTGCCGCTGCTCCTACGGCCCCTATGCGCGCGCGATGATCCGCGTCTGCAAGGAAGAATCCTTCCATCAGCGGCAGGGTTACGAGATCATGGTGACGCTTTCGCGCGGCTCGGAAGAGCAGAAGGCGATGGCGCAGGACGCGCTGAACCGCTGGTGGTGGCCGGTGCTGATGATGTTCGGACCGCCCGACCAGGCGAGTCAGCACAGCGACAGCTCGACGAAATGGAAGATCAAGCGTTTTTCCAACGACGAGCTGCGGCAAAAATTCGTCGATGCGACGGTGCCGCAGGCGCAGTATCTGGGACTTGCGATTCCCGATCCCGGCATGAAGCAGAACGCGACAACCGGACATTGGGAATACAGCGCGATCGACTGGGACGAATTCAAGCAAGTGCTGGCCGGCAACGGCCCGTGCAATCGCGACCGGATGGCGGCTCGGCGCAAGGCGCATGACGAAGGCGCGTGGGTTCGCGAGGCGGCGGCTGCCTACGCCGCAAAGCGCAGATATCGCCAGGCCGCACAGGCCGCCGAATAAAATCAGGGAGATCGCGATGGCCACGCCGAACACGCCGCTGTGGGAAGTCTTCATTCGCAGCCGCAACGGGCTCGCGCACAAGCATTGCGGCTCGCTGCACGCCGCCGATGCGACGCTGGCGCTGCAGGCCGCGCGGGATATCTATACCCGCCGCGGCGAGGGATTGTCGATCTGGGTGGTGCCGTCGAGCGCGATCACCGCGTCCGACCCTGCCGAAAAGGGCATGATGTTCGAGCCGGCGGAATCCAAGATCTACCGCCATCCGACCTTTTACGACGTGCCCGACGAAGTCGGACATATGTGACTGAAGCCCGTCGTCAGGCGGAAGTCGCGGAAGTATGAAACCGTCATTGCGAGCGCAGCGAAGCAATCCATGTCCCAAAAAAGACTGGATTGCTTCGTCGCTTTGCTCCTCGCGATGACGAATTAAGGCAAGCAGGTTAGGCAATATGGCTGTTGCATCCATTTCCGTCGTCGAGACGCCGCTGGTGCTGTATACGCTGCGCCGCGCCGACGACGCGTTGATTCTGGGGCATCGGCTTTCGGAATGGTGCGGCCACGCGCCGATGCTGGAAGAGGACATGGCGTTGGCCAATATGGGCCTCGACCTGCTCGGCCAGGCGCGCGAACTCTACGATTACGCGGCCGAGGTCGAAGGCAAAGGCAACGACGAGGACAAACTCGCCTATTTGCGCGACGTCAGGCAATACCGCAATCTCCTGCTGCTGGAACAGCCGAATGGCGATTTCGCGCGCACCATGGTGCGGCAGTTTTTCTACGCGGCATTCGCCGACCTCTATTGGCGCGCGATGATGAAATCGGGCGATGCGACGCTGGCGGCGATCGCGGCGAAATCCGAAAAGGAAAGCGCCTATCACGTCAGGCATTCCTCGGAGTGGATCGTGCGGCTCGGCGACGGCACCGCGGAGAGCCACGCCCGTGCACAGGCCGCGATCGACGACCTCTGGGCCTTTACCGGCGAGATGTTTGAGGCCGATGGCGACGAGCGCGCTTTGATCGATGCCGGTATCGCCGTCGATCCGGCCGCCTTGCGTCCGCCATGGCTCAAGCTGGTTTCCGGGATCGTGAGCGAAGCAACGCTCGCTCTGCCCAAAAGCGGCTGGATGCAGCAGGGCGGCCGCAGCGGCCGGCACAGCGAGCATCTCGGGCATCTGCTCAGCGAATTGCAATCGATGCAACGGACATTCCCGGGGGCCACATGGTGATCGCCATGTTTGACGATGCCGAGTTGCGGCAGCGCGCCTGGGAGGTCGCGGCCAGCGTGGTCGATCCCGAGATCCCGGTTCTGACCATTGCCGATCTCGGTGTGCTGCGGGAGGTCGCGGTCGACGAGGGCCGCGTCGAGGTCACGATCACGCCGACCTATTCCGGTTGTCCGGCGATGAACATGATCGGCCTCGAAATCGAGCTGGCGCTGGAGCGCGAGGGCTTTCGCCATTCAAACGTGCGCAGCGTGTTGTCGCCAGCCTGGACCACCGACTGGATGACCGAAGATGGCCGCCGCAAGCTCAGGGAATACGGTATCGCGCCGCCGCAGGCCGCCAGTTCACGACGGGCGCTATTCGGCGTGGAGCAGGTGGCGTGCCCGCAATGCGGCTCGGGGGATACCGAAGTGCTGTCCGAGTTCGGCTCGACCTCCTGCAAGGCGCTGTGGCGCTGCAAGACCTGCCGCGAGCCGTTCGATTATTTCAAATGTCATTGAAATCGTAACTTTAGCCCGGTCATTGCGAGCGAAGCGAAGCAATCCATTTCGCCCGCAAAAAGAAAGAATGGATTGCTTCGTCGCTTTGCTCCTCGCAATGACGGGGAGGTAGAGAGTCCCAAGATTTACAATGTCCCACCCCCGTTTTCACCGCCTCGCGATAAACGATCTGCGCCGCGAAACCGCCGACGCGGTATCACTGACCTTTGCGATCCCGAAAGAGCTCGAGGACGACTACAGCTTTTCACCGGGACAATACCTGACCTTGCGGACGATGATGGACGGCGAGGAGGTGCGCCGCTCCTATTCGATCTGCTCCGGCCCCGATGATGGCGAATTGCGCATCGCGGTGAAAAGGATCGACGGCGGCGCGTTCTCGAGCTGGGCCGCGGATGAACTGAAACGCGGCGACGAACTCGACGTTATGACACCGACCGGCCGCTTCGGCATCGTGCCGGGATCCGGTGCAGCGCAGGTTTATGTCGGATTCGCCGCCGGCTCCGGCATCACGCCGATCCTTTCGATCGTGAAAGGCGTGCTGGCGCGCGAGCCGGACAGCCGGTTCTTCCTGTTCTATGGCAACCGTTCCACCGCAGGCATGCTGTTTCGCGAGGCGCTCGAAGAGCTCAAGGACCGCTTCATCCAGCGGCTCTCGGTGTTTCACGTCATCTCGGGCGAAGAGCAGGATATCCCGATCCTGCATGGCCGGCTCGATGGCGAGAAGGTGAGGGTGCTGTTGCGCTCGCTGGTGCCGGCGGCCGACGTCGATCACGTGTTCATCTGCGGCCCGTCCGGCATGAGCGAGGATATCGAGGCGACCTGCCGGGATATCGGCATCGCCGCGGAGCGCATTCATGTCGAGCGCTTCGTCTCCGAATTCGGCGGCAAGCCGCGCCCGAAAGCCGTTATAGCTGCGGGTGCGCCGCCGAAGGCCGTCGCCGCGCTGATCATCGACGGCAAGCGCCGCGAAGTGCCGGTCGCGGAAGGCGAGGCTATCCTCGACGCGGCATTGCGCGCAGGGCTGGATCTGCCGTTCGCCTGCAAGGGCGGCATGTGCTCGACCTGCCGCGCCAAGCTCGTCGAGGGCAGCGCCCGGATGGAAGTGAATTATTCGCTGGAGCCGTGGGAACTCGAGAAAGGGTTCATCCTCACCTGCCAGGCGCGGCCGACGACCGGCAGGGTGGTGGTGGATTACGATCACGTTTAGCAGCGGCGAGATCGTTGACACCTTGGCTGCTTCGCCTCAAGACTAAAGCACTCTTGAAGAGACCCGTTTCAACGGGCTGATACCGGGGAGACCGCAGTGAACGTCAAGGCCACGCTATCGCCCGACGATCTCGCGCGCGCCTGCGCCGATGCGATGTGGAAGGACGACGACGCCAGCAAGGGCCTCGGGATGAAAATCGTCGAGGTCAAGCCGGGCCAGGCGACGCTGACGATGACGGTCGAGCCGCATATGGTCAACGGCCAGCGGATAGCCCATGGCGGCTTCATCTTTACGCTTGCCGATTCCGCCTTTGCCTTTGCATGCAACAGCCGCAACGAGCGCGTCGTCGCGGCCCAGGGCAGCATCACCTTTATCCGGCCGGGCAAGCTCGGCGATCTCCTGGTTGCGACCGCGCGCGAGATTTCGCGCAGCGGGCGCTCCGGCATCTACGATGTCCGGGTCGCTGTGGGCGATGCCGTGATCGCCGAGTTTCGCGGCCACTCCCGCAGCATCGGCGGCACATGGCTGCCGGAGCCGGAAACGGACGCCAAACAGAACTAAGTACTTTCCGAGGAAACGTGCGATGGCTTTGACCGACCTCCAACCCAGATCGAGCGGCTATATCCCGGAGATGGATGAAGCCGAGCGTGCCTCCCGTGACGAGATCATGGCGCTGCAGACCAGACGCCTGGCCTGGTCGCTCGCGCATGCCTACGACAACGTCGCGCACTACAAGAAGGCCTTCGACAACGCCGGCGTGCATCCGTCCGACTTCAAGCAGCTCTCCGATCTTGCCAAATTTCCGTTCACGGTGAAGACGGATCTGCGCGACAACTATCCCTTCAACATGTTCGCGGTTCCGCGTGAAAAGCTGGTCCGCATCCACGCCTCTTCCGGCACCACCGGCAAGCCGATCGTGGTCGGATATACCAGGGCCGATATCGCGACCTGGTCGACGGTAATGGCGCGCTCGCTCCGCGCCGCGGGCGGCCGCAGCGGGATGATCATCCACAATGCCTATGGCTATGGCTTGTTCACCGGCGGCCTCGGCGTGCACTACGGTGCGGAGCAGCTCGGCTGTACCGTGGTGCCGATTTCGGGGGGCATGACCGAGCGGCAGGTGCAGCTCATCAACGACTTCCGCCCCGACATCATCACGGTGACGCCGAGCTACATGCTGGCGATCCTGGACGAGTTCAGGCGCCAGGGCCTCGACCCGCGCCAGTCGTCGCTGAAGATCGGGATCTTCGGCGCCGAGCCCTGGACCAACGCGATGCGCGCCGAGATCGAGCAATCCTTCGACATGGACGCCACCGACATCTACGGCCTGTCGGAAGTGATGGGCCCCGGCGTCGCGCAGGAATGTATCGAGACCAAGGACGGCCTGCATATCTGGGAGGATCATTTCTATCCGGAGGTGATCGATCCCGAGACCGGAGCGGTGCTGCCCGACGGCGAAAGCGGCGAGCTTGTTTTCACCTCGCTGACCAAGGAGGCCTTTCCGATCATCCGCTATCGCACGCGCGATCTGACGCGGCTGCTACCGGGCACGGCACGGCCCGGGATGCGGCGGATGGAGAAGGTAACCGGGCGTTCCGACGACATGATCATCCTGCGCGGCGTCAATCTGTTCCCGACCCAGATCGAGGAAGTGCTGCTGGCTACCGACTGGTGCGGCGGCCACTTCATTCTTGAGCTGACCCGTGACGGCCGCATGGACCAACTGACCATCCTCGCCGAAGCGCGCGCCGAGAGCTGGGACGGTAACGGCCTGACCGACCATGCCGAGCGGGTCAGAGTCCACATCAAGAACACGATCGGGATCACCGCCCGGGTCAAGGCGGTTGCGCCTGACACGCTGGAGCGGTCGCTCGGCAAGGCGAAGCGTGTTTACGACAAGCGGCCGAAAGGGTAACTGCTGTCGTCCGTAGACCCGAGAAACGGAATTATCGATGCCGATTGCCCAACCCGATAGCCGATATGCCAAAGTCGAGGCGCGCTGCGTGCGTCTGTTGGCGAAGGCCGAAACCGCGGCGTCGCTGGCGCCCGAGATCGACTACCGCCTGCTGTCGCGGACGGAAAAGCAAGTGCTGATCGAGGTCAAGGCGGCAGCGGTCAACCCCTCCGACGTCAAGGCGGCGACCGGCCTGATGGCGTACGCGGTGTTTCCGCGTACGCCCGGCCGCGACTATGCGGGAATCGTGATCGACGGTCCGGCCGGCACCATCGGCCGTGAAGTGTTCGGCTCGTCGGGCGACCTCGGAATCCGGCGCGACGGCACCCATGCCACCCACCTTGTGGTCGAAGCCGACGCTGTCGTGGAGAAGCCGAAAAATCTCTCGTGGGAGGAGGCCGCCGGCATCGGCGTTCCCTTTGTCACGGCGATCGAAGGCTTTCACCGCGCCGGCAAGCCGAAAAAGCACGACACGGTGCTGGTGATGGGCGTCAACGGCAAAGTCGGTCAGGCCGCCGTGCAGATCGCGAGCTGGAGCGGTGCGCGCGTGATCGGTGTGGTGCGCAGGAACGAGCCTTACGAGGGGTATGCCAACTCCGCCGTTGAGGTGATCGACGCCTCCGCCACTGATGTGGCGGCGCGGGTCCGCGAACTCACCGATGGCAGGGGCGCCGACATCGTGTTCAACACCGTCGGCGATCCCTATTTCCAGGCGGCCCACAAGTCGCTGGCCGTGCGGGGAAGGCAGATCCTGATCGCCG
>JBAVEE010000712.1:0-1691 GCA_049587575.1 Bradyrhizobium sp. | reverse complement strand
CGGATAATCGCCGGTAATCATGATGACACGGATACCCGCCGAGCGGCACTCGCGCATCGCCGCGGGCACGCTCGCCCGCACCGGATCGGCAAGCCCGACCAGACCCAGAAACTCGAAAGCAATGTCTCGCTGGGAGCCCGGCGGGTCACCCCTCAGCACCGCCTTCGCCACCCCGAGGACGCGCATGCCTTGAGCCGCCATCTGCCCGGCATCCGCTGCGATCATGGCCCGGTTTTCGGACGAGAACCGGCAGAGCTCGGCGATGGCTTCCGGCGCTCCCTTGGCGGCGGCAAGCAGGGAGCCGTCCGCCCGGCGCCAGACGTTGGTCATGGCGAGCAGACCGGAACCGAGCGGATACTGATGAACAAGGTCTTGCGGCATCGCGGCCTGCAGCGCCTGTTGCTCCGCCCGCCGATGAAAGGCCAGCTCCATGGGATCGAATGGCTTGATCTGACTTGCCAGACGCCCGAACGCGACGACCTGATCGGCGCCCGCTTCGCCGCCGAAGGCGCTTACGGTGCGAAGCACCGCATCGGCGGGCCGCACATCCGCAATCGTCATCCGGTTTTCGGTCAGGGTACCGGTCTTGTCGGTGCACAGCACCGTGGCGGCACCGAGGGTTTCGATCGCAGCGGAGCGCCGCGTCAGCACGCCGGCACGCGAGATCCGCCACGCTCCCATCACCATGAAGACGGTGAGAATGACCGGAAATTCTTCCGGCAACAACGACATGCTAAGCGCGATTCCACCGAGAAAGGCATTCAGCCAGCTGGATCGAAGCCAGCCATAGAGAACAGTGAACAGAACGCTGACGGATACGCCGCCGATCGCGAACAGGCGGACAAGGCGCCGTGTTTCATTCTGGATCGGCGGCGGCTCGTTCTCGATGCCGGAAAGAGATTTGCCGATCTTGCCGATTTCGCTCCGTGTGCCGGTCGCGGTCACCTCGGCAAGCCCCTGTCCGCGCACGATCAGCGAACCCGAATAGACGAACGGGAGATCGTCGCCGCCCGGCCGCATATCGGACGGCAGTTCGGCGGCCAGCGCCTTTCGCACCGGAACCGCCTCGCCGGTCAGCAATGATTCATCGGCCTCCAGCGTCTGGCACGAGATCAAAGTCCCATCCGCAGGCACGCGGTCGCCCTCGTTCAACAGAACAAGATCGCCGCGAACGACTTCACGGCCTGGAATACGCCTTTGCTCGCCGTCCCTCAGCACGAGCGCGCGCGGGCTCGTGAGATCGCGCAGCGCATCGAGCACGCGCTCGCTGCGGGCCTCCTGCACGATCGTGACGACAATGGAAGCGGAAGCCAGCAGGACGACCAGCAGTGCTTCCCGGAGATCGCCGAGGCTGATGTAAATCGCCCCGGCGGCGAGCAACATCAGGAGCATCGGCTCTCGGAGAACTTCGAATGCGATCTGCCAAACCCTGCGCCGTCCGTCCTGCGCAATCTCATTTGCACCGTCGGCCACAAGACGCCTGGCCGCTTCGGTGCTGGTCAGCCCGTTCATGGATAACACCTTATATGAGAGCCGTTCTGCTACAGTCGAACACCGGTCAATGCTCCTCGACACGCAGTTCGATCAAATCGCCGGACGCGGTTTCAGTCATTCCTTGATCGACCGATTGTTGAATTTTTGAATGGTACCCCGCCGCGGCCGGGATTGGTTGCGCTAACGCAAGATATGGC
>JBAVEE010000711.1:0-1844 GCA_049587575.1 Bradyrhizobium sp. | reverse complement strand
GAGGCGCCGATCCACCTGTCCAACATCGCGATCGTCGGCAAGGACGGCAAGCCGAGCCGCGTAGGGTTCAAGATTCATGCGGATGGCAAGAAGGTACGCGTTGCCAAACGCTCGGGAGCAGAGATCGATGGCTGAGACCGCATACACCCCGCGTCTGCGCGCGGAATATGACAAGAGCATCCGCAGCAAGCTGACGGAACAGTTCGGCTATGCCAACTCCATGCAGGTGCCGCGCCTGGACAAGGTCGTGCTCAACATGGGTGTCGGCGAGGCCGTCAACGACCGCAAGAAGGCCGAGCTCGCCGCCGCCGATCTTTCGCTGATCGCAGGCCAGAAGGCCATTGTGACCTATTCGCGGGTCGCGATCGCGACCTTCAAGCTGCGCGAGAACCAGCCGATCGGCTGCAAGGTCACGCTGCGCAAGGCCAAGATGTACGAGTTCATCGACCGCCTGGTGAACGTCGCGCTGCCGCGCGTGCGCGACTTCCGCGGCCTGAACCCGAAGAGCTTCGACGGCCGCGGCAACTACTCGCTCGGCATCAAGGAACACATCATTTTCCCCGAAATCGACTTCGACAAGATGGGGGAGACGTGGGGCATGGACGTCACGGTGTGCACCACGGCGGGCACCGACGACGAAGCAAGGGCATTGTTGACCGCATTCAATTTCCCGTTCCGGCAGTGAGACGCTGATTTCAAGCCTCTCAAACGCGGAAACCCAGGAGCCAAGCATGGCAAAGAAGAGTTCGATCGAGAAGAACAACCGGCGCAAGCGGATGACCAAGAATGCCGCGCCCCAGCGCGCGAAGCTGAAGGCCATCATCGCCGACAAGACCAAGCCGATGGAAGAGCGGTTCGCGGCGACGCTGAAACTCGCCCAGATGCCGCGCAATTCGTCGGCGACCCGGATCCGCAATCGCTGCGAGATCACCGGACGTCCGCGCTCGGTCTATCGCAAGAACAAGCTCAGCCGTATCGCGCTGCGTGAACTCGGCTCCAAGGGCCTGGTTCCCGGGCTCGTGAAGTCGAGCTGGTAAGGGGGGTCGGACATGTCGACACACGATCCGATCAGCGATCTCATTACCCGCATCCGCAACGCACAGATGCGCGCCAAGCCCAAGGTTTCGACCCCGGGCTCGAAGATGCGCGCCAACGTGCTCGAAGTGCTGAAGGCCGAAGGGTATATCCGCGGCTACGCCAGCGTCGAGCATGCCTCGGGGCGCAGCGAGCTTGAGATCGAACTGAAATATTTCGACGGCGAGCCTGTGATCCGCGAGATCGAGCGGGTGTCGAAGCCGGGGCGGCGGGTTTATGCCTCGGTGAAGAACCTGCCGCGCGTGAACAACGGTCTCGGCATTTCGGTATTATCGACGCCAAAGGGAATTATGGCCGACCACGAAGCGCGCGACGCGAATGTGGGCGGCGAAATTCTCTTTACGGTGTTCTGAGGAAGGACTTAGACCATGTCACGTATTGGCAAGCGGCCTGTGACGGTTCCGTCGGGCGTCACCGCGACCGTCGAGGGACAGACCGTGAAGATGAAGGGGCCGAAGGGGCAGCTTCAGTTCGTTGTCCACGACGATGTCGAGGTGAAGTTCGAGAACGGCGCCGTCACGGTTGCGCCCAGGCTCAAGACCAACCGCGCCCAGGCGATGTACGGCACGGCGCGCGCGCAGGTCGCCAATCTGGTCGCCGGCGTCACCAAGGGGTTCGAAAAGAAGCTCGAAATCACCGGCGTCGGCTACCGCGCCGCACTGCAGGGCAAGAACCTGCAGCTCGCGCTCGGCTACAGCCACGACGTCGTCTATGCGATCCCGGAAGGGATCGCGATCACGGTGCCGAAG
>JBAVEE010000710.1:0-3681 GCA_049587575.1 Bradyrhizobium sp. | reverse complement strand
ACCGAGCACATCATCGGCGAGAGCGTCAGCGCGACCACGCCGGACACGATCACCGAGCCCGCCAGCGTGAAGGCGAATTCCCGGAACAGCGAACCGGTCAGTCCGCCGAGGAAGCCGATCGGCGCGTACACCGCGGCCAGCGTGATGGTCATGGAGACGACGGGCCCGACGATCTCGCGGGCGCCCTGCATCGCCGCCTGCACCGGAGGTTTGCCCTCCTCCAGATGGCGGTGGATGTTTTCAACCACCACGATGGCGTCGTCGACGACGAGGCCGATCGCCAGCACCATGGCCAGCAACGTCAGCAGGTTGAAACTGAATCCCGCCAACAGCATCAAGCTGCAGACGCCGATCAGCGACAGCGGAATGGTCACCACGGGAATCAGCACCGAACGGAACGAGGCGAGGAACAGGAAGATCACCACGACCACGATGATGACCGCCTCGCCCAGCGTCTTTTCGACCTCGTCGATCGAGGATTGAATGAACTTGGTGGAATCGTAGGCCACCTTCATTTTCATCGACGGCGGCAGGTTGCGCTCGAGTTCCGGAAACAGCGCACGGACGCCCTTGACCAGCGTCAGCGGGTTGCCCTGCGGCGTCGCCTGCACGCCGATGAAGATCGCGTGCTCGCCGTTGAAGGCGACGCTGGCGTCGGTGCTCTGCGCCGCGAGCTCGACGGTGGCGATGTCCTCGATCCGGACAAAGCCGCCGTCCTTGGACTTTACGATCATGCGCTTGAACTGATCGAGGTTCTGAAGATCGGTGTTGGCCGACACGTTGGAGACGGTGAGAAAGCCCTTGGACTGGCCCGCGGCGGCCTGGAAATTGTTGGCGGCAATCGCGGCGGAAACATCAGTGGGTGAAACGTTGCGCCCGGCCATGCGGATCGGATCGAGCCACAGCCGCATCGCGAAAGTCTGGCCGCCCAGAATATCGGCCGACGCGACGCCATCGACGGTCGACAGCACCGGCTGAACCACCCGGGTCAGATAGTCCGATATCGCCGACCCCGACAGCACTTCGCTGGAAAAGCCGAGATACATCACCGCGGTGGTCTGGCCGGTCGTCTTGGTGACGATCGGATCGTTGGATTCCTTCGGGATGAGATATTTGACCGAATTCACCTTGGCGAGGACCTCGGTCAAGGCCTGGTTCGGATCGAAATTCAGCTTGATGTAGACCTGGATGGTGCTGGTGCCGAGCACCGACGACGAGGTCATATAATCCACGCCCTCGGCTGACGCGACGGCCTGTTCGATCGGCGTCGTGATGAACCCTTGTATCAGTTCGGACGACGCGCCGGGATATACGGTAGTGATGTTGACCACCGTATTCGACAGTTTCGGATACTGGCGGACCGGCAAAACGGTCGCCGCCCGAAGGCCGATCAGAAGGATCAGCAGGCTGACGACCACCGACAGCACGGGTCGCTTGATGAAAATATCGGTCCAGACCATCGCGATGCGCTCCGATTGTCAGTAACGCGGCGGATGCGCGGGAATCGGCGGCGCGGGGTCGGGCGAGATTGCGACGGCCGCTCCCGATTGCAGCTTGAGCTGGCCCACCGCGACCACGCGATCGCCAGCCTTCAACCCGCTGACAATTTCCGCGCGTCCGTGGATCCGGTTGCCGGCCCGCACGAAGGTACGGACGGCGGTCAAGCCGGTCTTGCCGTCATCCCCCTTCTTCTCGGTGATCAGGAAAACGGAATCGCCGTAGAGCGTATAGTCGACCGCGGTCTCGGGAACGGTGACGACCGGCGGCTTGTCCGGCAGCACCACCGTCGTCGTCGCGAACATGCCGGGCCTGAGAATGTGATCGGGATTGTCGAACGTGGCCTGGACGCGGATGTTTCGCGTGTCGGTGGCGATCTGAGGCTCGATCGCGTTGATCTTGCCCTCGAAGGTACGGCCGGGGTAGGCGTCGACCGCGACCCGCACGGTCTGTCCGACCTTGAGCGCAGCGCTGTCCTTCTCCGTCACCGTGAAGTTGGCGTACAGCGTCGACAAATCGGTCAACGACACGATCTGCGTGCCGGCGGTCAGATACTGGCCGACCTCGACGTGGCGGACGCCGAGTTCGCCGTCGAACGGGGCACGCACGAGCTTCTGCGAAATGATCGCCTCGGTCTTGGCGATGCCCGCATTGGCCTGGTCAAAGGTGGCCTGCGCTGCATCGACCGTCGATTGCGGGCCGAACTGACGGGCCGCCAGTTGCTTGGCGCGATCCAGCGCCAGCTGCGCGCCGGTGGCCTGCGCCTTGAAGCTGGCGAGATCGCCCTGTTCGGGGCCGTCGAACAATTGCAGCAGCGGGCTTCCGGCCTTAACCTTGGAGCCTGCGGTAAACATGATGTCGGTGATGCGCCCGGAGACATCGGAGGTGACGTTGACCTGATGCACGGCAGCGAGATCGCCGACCGCCGTCAACAGGTTCGGAATGACTTCCGACTTCGCTTCGGCAACCGTGACCGACGCCGGCGGCGGCTTATTGTTGGCGAAGAACTGCGCGATCATGTGGCTGCGGAAGGCATTGAAGCCGACAAGAGCCCCCACCAGCAGGGCCAGCAGCAGCCCGACGATGATGAACCACCGCACCATCCGGACAGGACGCGCGCGTGGCTTCGGGGCAACCGGTTGGCCCGCGATATTGGCTTCGGTCACAACATTCATATCATGCGCTTTCTGCAATGGCCGGCTGCCGCGAACCCGGCGACAAGTCGCGGTCCAGATAAGAGGCAATGGCGGTTTCGTTGACCCCGATTCCACGGAGAATGAATTCGCTGAGCTGCCGTTCGAGATCGCCGGCAGCGCCATAGGACAAGCACGGTACCGGCGGCATTCGCGTCAGCGTCGCCATCAGTACCGCGTGATGGGCGAACCAGAACAGGTTCATCGGCTCGCTTCCGATCCGCGCGGCATCCCCTGCCGCAACCGCGCGCTCCAGCGATGCGGTGAACACCGGTCCGAGCAGGCCGCCGACCTTCTCATAGATCAGGCGCGCGAATTCTCCGTCGTCGAGATGACTGGTAACCATCAGGCGGAGCCGCTGGGCTTCCTCCTGATCGGGGGCCTCCGAGACGGTCTGGAAATGCCGGACCATGCAGCGAATCAGCACCACCAGCGTTTCCGTCGAAGGCTCGAGGCCCAACAGCCGGTGCAGGGCGGGGTCGGCCTCGCATTCCTCAGCGAGGATCTCCGCGTACAGCGCCGATTTCGACGCGAAATGCTTGAACAGCAACCCTTCCGAAATGGAGGCCGCCGCCGCCACGCTCTTGGTCGTGGTGCCGGCAAAGCCGTGGCGGGCGAAGCAACGCTTGGCGGCGCCCAATATCAATTGCCGCCGCAAGTCACTGGTCATGCGCAGGGTGCTCATGCTTGTGAGTAAACACTCACCGCGGGTAAAGTGTCAAGGAATTTGCTGCGACGCACCACGGCAGATCCACCTGGAGTTTGGGTGCTGCTAACCGGCATCCAGCCCCCGGATCAAGTCCGAGGGCATGTTTCGCGCAACAACGCTATCAAATCGGGCCTAACCCCAGCGCGCCGCGGATCCGCGTCACGATGAAGCTGCCATCGCGGCTGGCGAGCACGCGTTCCAGATTGGCACTATCGATCTTGATACTGACAAAGCGCGGCCCGCGCGAGACGTCCTGCATCGAGGGCGCGAACGCCTCGATCT
>JBAVEE010000709.1:0-6136 GCA_049587575.1 Bradyrhizobium sp. | reverse complement strand
TCACGCCCTCAAGCAGAAGGGCCTTGGCCTTCTGCTCCGGCTGCGAAGGATGGGTCGGCATTTCATCTCCATGGATCATCGGTGAGCGGGCCACTCCCCCGCAATCATTTCAAGGGGATCCATGCCGCATCACGCGATGCACGCCGGGGTGTCCTCCCTAACGGCAGGAAGCGTTCGCGGGGCCTACCGGTACCATCCCCATCGGCGGTATCCCCATCCGCCATAATATCCGCCATACGGCCCATAGCCATAATAGACCGGCGGGCCGTAGACCGGCGGCCCAACGTCTTCCACATCCTCATCATAGACCTGCGGAACGAACCGTGCTCGCCGCGCCGGAGCCATGCCGAGATTCCGGGCGATGACAAAGCCGTCCCGGCCGTCCGTGGAAGTTTCGCACCACCCCTTGCTGCATTTGCCGACCTCGACCGTGGTTCCCTTCGGAATAACCGTCAGGACCGGGCTATCCGTGCCGGGCGATTTCCGCAGGTTGGTCTCCCCGGTGGTGGCGATCGGCTTGGCCGCCGCGCAACCCGCTGACAGCAGGGTGAAGATGGCGGCCGATGCCGCGATCCGTAAAAAGCTCATGGCTGTCCTCTTTTTTCCTTCTCGTCGCGGCGCCCGCGCTTGCATTTAACCGCAGCAGCGCCTTCGCCTTCAAGACCCTCGCAGTCAAAATGCGCTTCGACCGCAATTTTCCGGTCAATCGATCGCGAAAGTGAGCCGCAGAGAAAGATCGGCACGGCATGGCCGGTTCGCCGAAGCCACGGATATTCAGCCGCTTGCCGTTGGCAAGAATGCCGGCTTCGCGAGATGACGCCACTGCCTGCGCCGGCGACGGTCGCATATCGCTTCGGCGCTGGAATGCCTCGACATGCATCAGGAGGGCGCGTTCTGGATTGAACGCCCGGAGCGTCCGCTTAGATCTGGGCGGCCACCTTCTCCAGACCGATCAGGCGGGCGAGCGTGCGCACTTCGCGCTTCTGGTCCTCGCGCAGCTGAAACAACAGTGGCATCGCGGCGGATTTCAGCTGCTGCACTTCTTCGGCATCGGGATCGATCGGCGCGCCGGTTGCGTTCGGGTCGACCTGCCGCGTGGCGTGGATCTTGCGGGCCACGGCGCGCAACGCGCTTTCGACCGCTGGCCAATATGACTCCTGCGACGACGAAAGCTTGAGGCGTTCCTTGATGCCGGCGATCTGCGCGTCACTCAGCAGCGCGTAGGATTTTTGCAATGGCGGCTTGCTGGCAAGTTTCGGCTTCGGCGGTGCCGGCGGCAGCGCCACCAGTTCCGTCGGCTTCGGCCTGTCGATGTCGGCCGGGGGGGCGACCGCGACGGCCTGCCGCAGCGGCTCGCTCAGGATCGCTTCGGTTTGCGGCGGTTCCAACGAAGCCAGCGCCGCCGCAGCGACTGCCAGCCGGTCCCGTTTGCCTGCCTTATTCGAGACAGGGACGGCGATTGAGGCCGTTACCATCTCCGGTCCAGCGGCCGGCACGCTGTCGCGGCCCAGAATGCTGGCAGCGGCCGCCCCGACGACGAGGAAGCAGGTCAGCACGATGATGGTCATTGCTCTCGTCAAGCAATTCTCCGTTTCTTGCGCGAACTACGGTCACTTTGCCGAAAACTGGGTAATAATTAAGGCCTAACCGTGCCGCTGCCGCGGCGGCCGCCGGATTGGCGGCAGAGCGAAAGCGTGGATGGATCAAGCCGCGACCGCGAGTTCGTACGCATCCTGGATGTCGGCCACGATATCGGACGCCTCCCACAGCGCGTCGGGGGCGATCGACTGCAGGCTGATGGTCCAGTTGCCGCCCTTGCTGGAGCGCGGCATGCTGACGATGTCGAATTGCACGTTGCGGCACAGCGGATGGCGATCAAGGGCCCAGGCGACCCGGCTCTTGATCTCGTCGAGGGTTGCCGGCGTCTTCGCAAAGAATGTCTCGAAATCCATGTCCTGGCCCTTCAACCGCGGTTTTGGACGCCGCGCGCCGCGCCAGCGACGAACGGCCCCAGACATCAATGTTGGGACGAGTTGGTTAATGGCGCGTTAAGTCGCGAAATGACGCCATCCGGCCTGGAGGAATCGCCGGGTGGCGCCCGGCCGCTCCCGCCTAGCCGAGCAATTGGTCGAGTCGATCCCGCAACTGGTCCTGATGGTACGGCTTTGCCAGCCGCGGCAGGTCGAGCTGCGCTCCTTCCGGAATCTCGGCATAACCGGTCGCAAGCAGGATCGGCAGCGACGGCCGCACCACGCGCGAGGCGGCCGCCAGTTCGACGCCGGTCATTCCCGGCATCACATGGTCCGTCACCATCAGGTCGAGCGGTTGTTCGCTTTTGAGGATGTCGAGCGCGTGCAGGCCGGAACTGGCGCCGATCACATGATGACCGAGATCTTCCAGCATTTCGGTGGTTGACATCGCTATCAATGGATCGTCGTCGACGAACAGGATCACCGCGGAACGGTTGACCTTATGCGGCTTCTGCGTGGGGCTTTCGACTTCCGGCATGGCGGTCGCCACCGGAAACAACAGCGTCGCGGTGGTGCCTTTTCCCACCGCGCTCGTCAGCTGCAGCGCGCCGCCGAGCTGGACGGCCAGCCCATGCACCATCGACAGCCCGAGGCCGGTGCCCTTGCCGAGCGGCTTCGAGGAGTAGAACGGCTCGATCGCCCGCTTCAATATTTCCGGCGTCATGCCCGCGCCGGTATCGATGACGGATAATTTCAGGTAGCGGCCCGGTTTCAGCGCCGGATCGTTGGAGGCCTCGTATTCGGCGACCCGGATAACAATGGATCCTCCGTCAGGCATGGCGTCTCGTGCGTTGATGACGAGATTGAGCACGGCGAGCTCGAGCTGGTTGGCATCGACCTGCGCCGGCGGCAACCCCTCCGGAATATCCAGTCGCAGCCCGACGCCCGGTCCCAGCGATCGCTCCAGAAGATCGATCATCCCCTTGATCAGGGCGCGAAGATCCATCGGCACCGCCCGCAGGTCCTGCTGGGGGGCGAACGCCAGCAGGCGCTGGGTCAGCGAGGCGCCACGTTCCGCGCCCTGCAGCGCGCCCTCGATCAGGCGACGCAACCGCGGGTCGTCGGGGAGACGCTTGCGCAACAAATCCAGGTTGCCCATGATCGCCATCAGAAGGTTGTTGAAGTCGTGCGCGACGCCGCCGGTGAGTTGGCCGATCGTCTCCATCTTCTGCGCCTGCCGCAGCTGCTCCTGTACCTTCTCGCGGGCGGCGACCTCCTTCATCAGCTCGGCGCTGCGCTGCTCGACGCGCTGTTCCAGCGTCGCCGTCAGCTCCGCCAGCGCCGTGCGCTCGGCCGCCAGCTGCGCCAGCAGATTTTCGCGTTCGATATCGGCAATCTTGCGCGCCGTGATGTCGGATGAAACACCCACCAGCGACTTGATGCTGCCATCAGGCTTGCGAACGGCGCGCGCGCGGACATCGACCCAATGCTGCGAGCCGTCGGGCCAGATATTGCGGTATTCGATGCTGTAGTCACGCCCGCTTTCGATGGCCTTCTCCAGCAGCTCGCGGCGTCTTGCCCGATCGTCGGGATGAACCGCCGCCAGCAAATCCTGATATGAAAACGGCTCGCGCGGCCCGCGCCCGAAAAACGCCTTGCAGGTATCGGACGCCTCCAGCTCAAACTCGGGGAGATGCAGCTCCAATGCCCCGAGATGGCCGGCGTTCAGCGCGGTCTGCAGCAGCCCTTCGCTTTCGGTGAGATCGGCGAGGATCGCGCGGGTCTGATACTGGCGGCGGCGGCCCCTGACCGCGGAGCCGACAACGCTGACGAGCGTGGTCGGATGAAACGGGCGCTCAATGAATGTGACGTTGCCGAGGATTTGTCCGATCCGCATGGCGTCCGGGTTGCGCTCGGGGCCGCCGCCCTGGTGGGTCAGCAACACGATCGGAAAATCCGACCATGACGGTTGAGCGTTCAGCCAGTTCATGAGGCTGCGCAAATCGGCCGTCTTGATCGCCTCGTCGGCGATCACCGCAAGGCCTGCGCCCCCCTCGACCTCATGCAGCAGCGCCGGCAGATCACCGCAGACATTGGCGTAGTAGCCGGCCTCCCTGATCAGCCCCGCGGCGACCGAGGCGTCCCGCCCCGTCGGCGCCAGGATGACCGCACGTTCGGACGATGCGCCGGGTCTCACGCAGGTTGCTCCTGGAGCAGCGGCCGGCCCTCGCCGACATAGACGGGAACGCCGCGAAGGATACCCTGGAATCCGTCAAGCGGTTCACCGATGGTGAGACCGCGGTGGTCGATGCGGTATTCGCGGATTGTGGATTCGTGCGCGCCGGTGCGCTTCTTGATGATCGACATCGCGCGCCGCACAATGCCGAGTGCCTCGAAATAGCGCAGCAGAATGACCGTATCCGCGAGATAGGTGACGTCCACCGGCGCCTTCATGTCGCCGACCAGGCCGTGCTGCGCCACCGTCATGAATGTCGCAGCGCCCCGGCGGTTCAGATATTGCAGCAATTCGTGCATGTGCAGGATCAGCGAGTTCTCCTCGGGCATCGACGCCTGGTAACCGTTGAGGCTGTCGATCACCACGGTCTTGATGCCGTCTTCATCGACGCGTTGGCGCACCCGGTGCGCGAACTCGCCGGGCGACATCTCCGCGGCATCGACCTGCTCGATGAAGAGGCGGCCGTCGCGCTGCATCTCCTCAAGATCAATGCCGAGGCCCTTCATCCTCGCAAACAACAGTCCGAGCTCTTCGTCAAAAACGAACAACGCCGCCTTCTCGCCCCGCCTGACGGCGGCGATAACGAACACGATCGCCGCCAGCGATTTGCCGGTGCCGGCGGGACCAAGGATGAGGGTGCTCGATCCGGTCTCGATGCCACCGCCGAGCAGGCGGTCAAGCTCGGCAATCCCGCTCGACATCGCGCTCCTCGAAAGCCTGGCACGATATTCCGACGCCACCAGCCGCGGGAACACGTTCACGCCGCCGGTGGTGATGGTTGCATCATGATAGCCACCACGAAATTTCACGCCGCGATATTTGATGATGCGAGCCCGGCGCCGTTCCGCGCCATAGGCCGGTGCCAGTTCTTCCAGACGCAGCACGCCATGGGCGACGCTGTGCACCGTCTTGTCGGCGACATCGGCCGTCAGATCGTCGAGCAGCATCACGGTGGTGTTGAACTTCGCGAAGTAGTGCTTGATCGCCAGAACCTGCCGCCGGTAACGGAGCGAGCTTTGCGCCAGCAGCCTGATCTCGGACAGGCTGTCGAGCACCACCCGGTCCGGCTGCGCTCGGCTCACCACTTCAAAAATCTGCTTGGTGGTTTCGCCTAGCTCGAGATCGGACGAATAGAGCAGGCTTTGCTGCTGTTCCGAATCGAGCAGGCTTTCCGGCGGCAGCAGTTCGAACACTTCAAGGCGGTTATCCAGTGACCAGCCATGGGACGCGGCGCCGTCGCGCAACTCGCGCTCGGTCTCGGAGAGCGTAATGTAGAGACACTTTTCCCCGGCCTTGGCCCCCTCCAGCAGGAATTGCAGCGCCACCGTGGTCTTGCCGGTTCCGGGAGCCCCTTCGAGCAGAAACAGGTGGCCGCGCGAAAACCCGCCCGCCAGGATATTGTCCAATCCCCAGATGCCGGTTTTCGCCTTGTCCGCGAGCTGTTTGACAGAAACCATGCGACCCCCTTAGCCCACCCAAATAAACCTCGGTCGCCTCGTAGAGTTCCACGGACGGGCCGGTTTTGAGTTCCAGGGAAGAGCAGATCTTGCTTTGGTCGGCAGGGCAGGAGGTTTTGATTACCCCCCGTGATTGCAATGCCTTGGCATCCACCTCGGGAGTGCACCGTTCGCCCTCGACCTCACAGCGGCGGATCGAAGGCCCGTCGTATTCGCTTTGAAGCGCGCCATCAATTCGGCAGCCAGCATTTCGCTTCGCGGCACCCGGCCGAAGTCAATCCACCGAAAGCGGATAGTTGCGAATGTCGGCGGCGACTTTCGGAAATTTCGCGGTCAGCAGATCGGGCTTGCCGAGTTCGACATCGGCCGGGATCACGCCGGGCCATTCGGTGCTGGCGCCGAGAAACCAGCGCCTGCTGCCGATGATGCGCGCGGTGTGGAAGGTATTGCCGGGAATCAGCAACTGCACGCGG
>JBAVEE010000708.1:0-2202 GCA_049587575.1 Bradyrhizobium sp. | reverse complement strand
CTCTACAGCGAAGCCGACTGGCCGGAGGCCACAGCGGTCCAGCGCAAGGGCATGCTGCATCTCAGGCACGCGTTCCGCACCCGGCCGCATTTCGTGGCTTATTGGGTGAATGACTTGCCGGCGCCGGCGCCGTGGATCGCGCGTCATGTTTTCGGCTTGCCGCTCCTGACCTGGACGGTGCGGACATCGGAGCAGCGCGAGCGCGCCATCCGCTACGCCGATCAGATGATCTTTGAAGGTTTCCGGCCCTAAGGCCCGACCGTGCCAGGACCTTCAAATCGGAGGAACCCGCGCTCTTGAAGTCCAACGCGCAACGCCCGATCTTCAGTAGCGTGGTCACCACGGGCGATGGCTGATCGTAACGCGTGACCGGTTCAAATCATCGATGGATTCATCCGAAATAACCCTCGAAGCCGTGTCGTCCGTCAGCCAGATTCCGGCTGAGGATTGGGACGCCTGCGCCAATCCGGCTCCGGATCCGGGCAGCCTCAGCGGCCTGGACACATTGGCCTTATCTGGCTCTTCCACCGGCTCCTGCACTGGCTTAAAAAACCCCTATAACCCATTTGTTTCGCATGCATTTTTCTCGGCATTGGAGGCATCCGGATCGGCCTGCGCGCGGACCGGCTGGGGACCGCGCCATCTGCTCGCCCGGCGCGACGGCGCCATCGCCGGGATCGTGCCCTGCTATCTGAAATCGCACTCGCAGGGCGAATACGTGTTCGACCGCGGCTGGGCCGATGCCTATGAGCGCGCCGGCGGCCGCTACTACCCGAAGCTGCAGGCCTCGGTTCCCTTTACGCCGGCCGCCGGCCCCCGGCTCCTGATCCGCGACGGCGTCGACACGGATGAAATCGGCGCTGCACTGGCAGGCGGGCTGGTCGCGCTGTGCGAGGCGACCAAAGCCTCATCCGCGCACGTCACTTTCGCGCGCGAGGCGGAATGGAAATTCCTCGCCGAACACGGATTCCTGCAGCGGACCGACCAGCAATTCCACTGGCACAACCCGGGTTACCGCCATTTTGACGACTTCCTCGCCACCCTCAATTCGCGCCATCGCAAGGCGATCAAGCGCGAGCGGCGCGATGCATTGGCCAACGGCATCACGATCCACGCGCTTAACGGCAGCGACATCACCGAGGACGCCTGGGATGCGTTCTTTGCCTTCTACATGGAGACCGGCTCGCGCAAATGGGGCCGGCCCTACCTCACCCGCGCCTTTTTCTCGCTGATCGGCGAGAACATGGCCAACGACGTCCTGCTGATCATGGCGAGGCGCAACAACCGCTGGATCGCGGGCGCCATCAATTTCATCGGTTCCGACACGCTGTTCGGCCGCAACTGGGGCGCGATCGAACATCATCCCTTCCTGCATTTCGAGGTCTGCTATTACCAGGCGATCGATTTTGCCATTGCCCGCGGCCTGAAAACCGTCGAGGCCGGAGCGCAGGGCGAACACAAGATCGCGCGCGGCTATCTTCCACAAACCACTTATTCGGCGCATTACATCGCCGACCCCGGCCTGCGCCGCGCGATCGAGGAATATCTGCGGCGCGAACGTGCCTATGTGGCGGAAGCCGCGCGCGAACTCACCGAGGCCGGACCGTTTCGCAAAAGCGCGGACGAGCCAGCCAGCGAATAAAACCAGATCCAGGAGCCGCCATGCACGCCTATGACCCCAACAACCCCTTTGCAAAAATCCTGCGCGGCGAATTTCCCTGTTACAAGGTATACGAGGACGAGCACACGCTGGCCTTTCTCGACATCATGCCGCGCTGCCCCGGGCATACCCTGGTGATCCCGAAGGCGCCGGCCCGCAACATCCTCGATATCAATCCTGAGGATTTCGCCCATGTCGCGCGTGTCGCCCAGAAAATCGCGCGCGCTGCGATGACGGCGTTCAAGGCCGACGGCATCACCGTGCAGCAATTCAGCGAGCATGCCGGCGGACAGGTGGTGTTTCATCTGCACATGCATGTGATGCCGCGCCATGACGGCGTGGCGCTATTGCCACCGGCGAGCCGCAAGGAAGATGGCAAGGTGCTGGAAGAGAATGCAGCGAAGCTCGTGGCGGTGCTGAAGGGGTGACTTCAGCACCGTCATTCCGGGACGATGCGAAGCAGCGAGCTACGATCTGCAATTGCATATCGGAGAATCTCGAGATTCCCCGATGCGCAATTGCGCATCTGAGGTCTGGTGCTA